>JBEVJQ010000270.1:0-3304 GCA_040510055.1 Burkholderiaceae bacterium
CCCGTCGCGTCCGGCCCGATGATCGTCCAGACCGTGCACGCGATGATCGGCGGCGCCCGAAGTGCGCGCGTCCTTGGCGTCCATCCGATCACCGGCAAGCGCCATCGGCGTTCCGCCTTTCGCCAGGCCGAACTGCTGCCGACGGTGGAGACCATCGAGCACGACGCCATCGCCTTCGCTCACCAGGTCGGGTCGACCCCGTTCAGCGCCGTGGCACGCAGCCGGTTCTTCGCCACTCTGCGCGACAGCATGCGCGGGTCGAAGATCGACGCGGCGCAACTCGCGACCGTCGACCTGGTCCAGGCGATGTTCGACTACGTCAACGACGACAGTCGGATCCCGGAACCGGCCAAGCCGCTGCTTTGGCGGCTGCAGATGCCCAGCGTCACGCTTGCCTGCCTCGACCCAGGCTACCTCGCCGGCGACGAGCACTCGATTCGCAGCCTCGTCGAACACGTAGCGGCGATCTCGATCGCCTATCCCGACGAGATTGTCCGCGACGGTCAACTCTACCGGCGGCTTCAGACGCTGGTCCGTGCTGCCGAGGTCGTCGCGCACGCGTTCCAGGTCCGCAGCAGGGTACTGTCCGAGCGCGTGGCCATCGAATACTCGCGGGCGACATACGGGATGGGCCAGCTGGTCTCGCGCGTGGCGCGCGTTCGGCGCGAACTGGAAGCCACCGCCGGCCAGCCGAACCGGCGCGACTATCGCAGCCGGCCGTCACGCGAGCGCGAGGCCCAGGTCACGCAGCGGCTCACCACGCTGATGATCGCGCGGATCGAGGGTCGAGACGTTCCGGACTCGGTCCGTGACTTTCTCAAGGATGTCTGGGTTCGCCATCTTCGGAGCAAGGTGCTGCGCGACGGTGAGGACAGCGCCGGGTTCAAGGTGACGCTCGAGGTCGTCGACGATCTGCTCTGGACGCTCGACGGTGCCGGCCAGCGACGCAGCCGCCGCCTGCTGGCCGAGAGAATCCCCCGGATCCTGCAGACGCTGACCCGGGGAATCGGCGACATCGGCGGGCGCCCGGAGGAGTTCGAGCCGTTCTTCGACGAGATGTTCCTGATCCACCTGCGGCGGATGCAGCGACGCAAGCCGCGACGCTCGCGGCCGGATCGAGGCGTGCCGGTCTCGGGATCTGCCGGCACCCGCCGCGACGGCGGCGTCATCGACAAGCCGCGGCCGGCCGATGACGAGCCGCACTCGCGGCGTGCCCGCAGCGTCGATTCGTTCCGCTGGCCGACCGAAGTCGATCCGCCCACGGCGGCCGCCAACGATCCGGACACGGCTGGCGCCGCCGTCCGCGGCCGTCATTCCGGTGAGGACAGTATCGAACTGGGCAATGTCGTCGACGCCCGTCCGAGCCGGCCCTTCGAGGACTACAGCGATGACCTGCCAGTGCTGCGCGACGAGGTCACCGGCTCGGATCCAATCCCGCGCCCCGCGGCCGAGCCCATCCGGCCATCGGCTGCCCGCGCCGAAGTCAAGCTGCGGCGGCTGATCGACGCGACGACTCTCGACGACCGCCCGACGACGCCGGCGCGAATCAAGGTTTCGCCGGAGGAGCTGGCCGCCACGCTCAAGCCGGGTGACTGGCTCGAGCTCGTCGGCGGTTCGCGCAAGGTCGTGCTATCGAAGGTTGCCTGGATCAACGAGCGGCGGACGGTGGCGTTGCTGCTCCAGCACCCCGACCGGCTGATCCTCAGCCGTCACCTGTCGGCGATCGCCGACCGCGTTCGCCGCGGCCGCGCGTTTCTCGTACGCTGATCACGTCCCGGTTTCATTCATGGTGCGGATGCGCCCCGCCGCGATCGCGTTTCGCATGACTGTTATCATCAGAGGCTTTGCTATACTCGATCGAGCAGGCGCGTAGCTCAGTTGGTTAGAGCACCACCTTGACATGGTGGGGGTCGTTGGTTCGAATCCAATCGCGCCTACCAAGTCCATGCCCCGAATCACTCTGCCTGATGGCTCCCTGCGCGAATTCGACCGCCCGGTGACGGTGGCCGAAATTGCGGCATCGATCGGCCCGGGGCTCGCACGCCAAGCACTGGCGGGTCGGGTCGACGGCAAGCTGGTCGATTTGTCGTGCCTGGTCTCCGAGGACGCCACCGTCGCCATCGTCACTGATCGCGACCCGGCCGGCCTCGACGTCGTTCGTCACTCCAGCGCCCACCTGCTCGCCTATGCTGTCAAGGAGCTGTTCCCCACGGCCCAGGTCACGATCGGGCCGGTGATCGAGAACGGCTTCTACTACGACTTCTCCTACGAGCGGCCGTTCACGCCCGATGACCTCGCCGCGATCGAGAAACGGATGCACGAGATCGCGCGCCGCGACGAGCCCGTGATGCGCGAGGAGTGGAATCGAGACGACGCGGTCCACTTCTTCGAGTCGATCGGCGAGCACTACAAGGCCGAGATCATCGGCTCGATTCCGGCCGATGAGCCGATCGGGCTCTATCGCGAGGGCGGCTTCATCGACCTCTGCCGCGGTCCGCACGTACCCAGTACCGGCCGGCTCAAGGTCTTCAAGTTGATGAAGGTGGCCGGCGCCTACTGGCGCGGCGACTCGAAGAACGAGATGCTCCAGCGGATCTACGGCACCGCCTGGACGCGCAAGGAAGATCAGGACGCGTACCTGCACCGGCTGGAAGAAGCGGACCGCGTCGTCACGATTCCATTCCTCGCGCATCACGGGCTCGTCGCGGCGCGCGATCTCGTGCATCCGCTGCTCGATCGCGGCGAGGTCATCGGGCGTGAACGGCCGCTCGTACGAGAAGTCGTAGTAGAAGCCGTCCTGGATCACCGGCCCGATCGTGACCTGCGCCGACGGGAACAGTTCCTTCACGGCATAGGCCAGCAGATGGGCCGCGGAGTGGCGGATGACGTCAAGCCCGGCGGGATCGCGGTCGGTGACGATGGCGACCGCTGCGTCGTCGCTGACCACGGACGACAGATCGACCAGCTTGCCATCGACGCGACCTGCGAGCGCCTGGCGTGCCCGCCCCGGACCGATCGACGCCGCGATCTCGGCCACCGTGACCGGGTGGTCGAATTCTCGCTGGGACTCGTCGGGCAGGGTGATTCGGGGCATGGACTTGGTAGGCGCGATTGGATTCGAACCAACGACCCCCACCATGTCAAGGTGGTGCTCTAACCAACTGAGCTACGCGCCTGCTCGTTTCAGTATAGCAAAGCCGATCATGATAGCAGCCCAGGTTCCAGGCGCGGCAACTCGCGCGCGCGCCGTGTAAATCATCGGACGAGAAAGGCCCGGCCCCGCCGGGCGCGATCGGCGATCGCC
>JBEVJQ010000271.1:0-6250 GCA_040510055.1 Burkholderiaceae bacterium
GATACCGGCAGCTTGCTCGCGCGCAGATGAAGGAAGAAGTCGATCAGCATCGGTGTCTCGCCGCGACTCGCTCGGGCTCGCGCCGGGGACGGCGTTCCCGCGGGTCGTGGAACAAGTCTACGCGCGGCGCGCAGGCCGGCGCAAACCGTCTCAAGGCTGCCGACGTGGCGTTGGCGCTGGACCTGGCGCTGCGGCCGGGCTTGGCGCCGCTGCCGGACCTGGCGCTGCGGCCGGGCCTGGCGCTGCTGCCGGACCTGGCGCTGCGGCCGGGCTTGGCGCTGTCGCCGGACCCGGCGCTGCTGCCGGGTTTTTCGGTGCAGAGGCCGGTGCCGCCGCCGGGGCGATACCGACGGGCGGCTTCCACGGACATTCAGGTTCGAAGCGGCCGCTCAGCAGTTCCTCGCGATAGCGCTCGAACGTCCGCGGCACGACCGGCTCCTTCGATTCGAGCCGATAGATCCCCCAGCCGTTGCTGCCCTTGACCGGTTGCGGATTGACCTGGCCCGGTGCCAGGGCATCGAGCATCGTCACGGTAGCCCGCGCCCAGCGACAGCCGGCATAGACGCCGAGATCGCCGCCCTTGGCCGCCGATTCGACATGGAGCGAGTCACGCCGGGCCAGTTCGGCGAAGTCGCCTCCACTCCTGACACTGGCGATCATCCGGCGCGCCTCGTCCTCGGTGGCCACGAGGATGTAGCGGACGCGGTAGCGGTTCATCGCCGCGAGGCTGTCGCGATAAGCCTGGTATTCGCGCTTGAGGGTCACGTCGTCAATCGGCGCTGGCTGCGCTGCGCCCGGCCCCCGGCTTCGGGGCGCGCCGTCCTGGCTGCTCGCCTCGGCCAACGGAAGCAGTGCCAGAAGGGCGACTACCAGCGCGCGCCGGATGCGCGGCCCACCGCATCTGTCGCCGCGAATGCTGCCCCGAAACATCGGCCTCACTCGTGCCGCGACAGCCGGAAGGTCAGGTTGCTGCGTACGGCCGGCCATTCAGCGGCCACGATGCTGTAGACGCAGGTATCGCGCAGGCTGCCGTCGGGCATCACTTGGTGCTGGCGCAGGATGCCATCGAGCCGCGCCCCGAGCCGCTCGATCGCACGCCGGCTGGCCACGTTCAGGTGATGCGTGCGCAACTCCACCCCATGGCAGCCCAGCCGGTCGAAGGCGTGACCGAGCAGCAGCAGCTTCGCCTCGGTGTTGGCTGCCGAGCGCTGGACACTGGCGCGATACCAGGTGTGGCCGATTTCCACTCGTCCGTGTTCGGCGGCGACGTTGAAGTAGCGCGTGCAGCCGATGATCCGGTCGGTCGCCGGATCCCGAATCGTGAACGGCAGCGAACCGGTCTGCTCGCGCTGCTCGAGCGCCGTCGCGACCCAGGCGACTGCGGTCTCGGGCGAGGGCACGGTCGTGTACCAGAGTTCCCAGAGGCGGCCATCGGTGACCGCTTCGCCGATGGCCGGGGTGTCGGCGACCTCGAGCGGGACCAGCCGCACCGCTTTGCCTTCGAGAGTTACGGGCTCGATCCAGCGCCCGGTCGTGGCGGTGCTCACGGGTCTGTCCCGACTTTCAGGCGACTGCGCGCGCCGCGCTCAGCGGTTGTGCCGCGCCATGAAGACCAGCCGTTCGAACAGGTGGATGTCCTGTTCGTTCTTCAGCAGCGCGCCGTGGAGCGGCGGGATCGCCGTCTTGTTGTCCTGCGAGCGCAGGGCATCGGGAGGGATGTCCTCGGCCACGAGCAGCTTCAGCCAGTCGAGCAGTTCCGAGGTCGAGGGCTTCTTCTTCAGCCCCGGCAGTTCGCGGATCGCGAAGAAGCTGTCGAGCGCTTCCTTCAGCAGTGCCTTCTTCAAGCCCGGGAAGTGGACGTCGACGATCGCCTGCATCGTCTCGCGATCGGGGAACTTTATGTAGTGAAAGAAGCAGCGGCGCAGGAACGCGTCCGGGAGTTCCTTCTCGTTGTTCGACGTGATCATCACGATCGGGCGGTGCTTCGCGCGGATCAGCTCTCGCGTCTCGTAGACGAAAAACTCCATCCGGTCCAATTCGCGCAGCAGATCGTTGGGGAACTCGATATCGGCCTTGTCGATCTCGTCGATCAGCAGCACGTTCGGTTGCTCGATATCGAACGCCTGCCACAGCACGCCCTTGACGATGTAGTTCTCGATCTCGCCGACGCGCGCGTCACCGAGCTGCGAATCGCGCAGCCGCGAGACGGCGTCGTATTCGTAGAGCCCCTGCTGCGCTTTCGTCGTCGACTTGACGTGCCACTGCAGCAGCGGCAGGCTCAACCCCGCGGCCACTTCCTCGGCCAGCATCGTCTTGCCGGTGCCGGGCTCCCCCTTGATCAGCAGGGGCCGTTGCAGCGTGATTGCGGCATTGACGGCCAGCTTGAGATCATCGGTTGCGACGTAGCTCTCGGTGCCCTGGAAACGCATGGTTTGGGATCCTGATCCGCGCGGATTCCGCGAGGGAGGACCGCAGAGCGCAACGGCATGGTGGGGCGCGTTGCAGGAGGTTGGTCGAGTATACGGAATGGCTGCCCGTGGGTACAATCCGACGCTTTGCCGCGCCTGCCTCGAGGGGTTGGGAAACACATAACGATGATCAGACTCCCCGCCCTGCGCGCTGCCTCGATCGCGATCGCCGTGGTGCTGGTCGCCGCCTTGCCCGCGTCGCTGACGGCCCAGGCGCCGGCCGCGGTCAAGGGCGATGCGGCCAAGGCTCGCGGCAAGGTCGCGATGTGCATCGGCTGCCACGCCATCAGCGGCTACAAAGCCTCGTTCCCCGAGGTCTACTCGGTGCCGCTGATCGCCGGCCAGAGCGAGCGTTACCTGCAGAACGCGCTCGAGGCCTATCGCAAGGGTGATCGTTCGCATCCGACGATGCGCGCCATCGCTGGCAGCCTTAGCGATCAGGACATCGCCGACCTCGCTGCCTACTACGCCGCCGGCGGCGCGACGGCCGTCGGCAGCGCCTCGAAGTGATGGGGCGGCAACGAGTGGTGATGCGGCAACGAAGCGACCAGGACCGGGGGCGGCAGCCGATGATGACCCGTTCGGCAACGCTGCCGCGCGGCATGCGCGCGGGCGCCAGCGGTGGGTGCTGCGGCGGTGCAGGCGAGCGCTCCGGCACAGGCGAGTGCTCCGGCAAAGGCGAGCGTTCCGGCAAAGGCGAGCGCTCCGGCACCGGCGAGTGCTCAGGTACAGGCGAACGCTCGACTACAGGCGGCGGGTCGGCTACCCGATTCGCGGGTGCGGCTGGCTTGCTGGTGATCGGTTGCCTGGCGTTCGCGCCGGCCCAGGCGGCGGACATCGCCGCCGGCGAGAAGATCGCCAACGAACGCTGCGCGGCATGCCACGGCAAGGACGGCAACACGCCGATCGATCCGAGTTATCCGAAGCTCGGCGGCCAGCATGCCGACTACCTTGCCATCGCGATGAAGGCCTATCGGTCCGAGCGGCGCAAGAACGCGATCATGGGGGCGCAGGCCAAGCCGCTGTCGAGCGCCGACATCGAGAACCTCGCCGCCTACTACGCGCAACTCCCCAGCCAGCTCAGCCTGCGCAGGTAGCGCCCGGCTCGTCGGCCGTCGCCTCGGCGGTCAACCGCCGATGTAGCTCATCTCGATCCGCCGCGACAGCGCGCTGCTCGCCTCGGAGCGGATCTCCGAATAGCGATCGCCGCGCCGCGACCAGAGGGCGGCGATGGCGGCCCGGATCGACGCGTCGTCGTGCTCGCCACGGAGCAACGCGCGCAGGTCATGGCCCGACTCGGCGAACAGGCAGGTATAGAGCCGGCCCTCGGTCGAGAGGCGGGCACGCGAACAGTCGCCGCAGAAAGGCTCGGTCACCGACGAGATGACGCCGACCTCGCCGCTGCCGTCGCGATAGCGCCAACGACGGGCGACCTCGCCACGATAGTTGGGTTCGGCCGAGTCGATGCCGAACGCGCGATCGAGCCGAGCGACCACTTCGCTGCTGGGCACGACGTCGTCGAGGCGCCAGCCGTTCGATGCGCCGACGTCCATGAATTCGATGAACCTGACGATGTGTCCCGTGCCGCGAAAGTGGCGGGCCATCGGCACGATCTGGTCGTCGTTCAGGCCCCGCTTGACGACCATGTTGATCTTGACCGGCCCGAGCCCCGCAGCCGCCGCGGCCTCGATTCCGTCCAGCACATCGCTCACGGGGAAGTCGACGTCGTTCATCCGCCTGAACGTGGCGTCATCGAGCGCATCGAGGCTCACCGTCACCCGGTGCAGCCCTGCCGCACGCAGGATTTCGGCCTTGCGCGCGAGCAGCGAGCCGTTGGTGGTCAGTGTCAGGTCGAGCGGTCGGCCAGTCGGCGTGCGCAGCGCCGCCAGGCCGGCGACCAGTCGCTCGACGTGCCGCCGCAGTAGCGGCTCGCCGCCGGTCAGCCGGATCTTCTCGACGCCGAGACCGATGAAGATCCGGGCGACGCGCTCGATCTCCTCGAACCGCAGCAGCGACGACTGCGGCAGGAACGCATAGTCGCGATCGAACACCGACTTCGGCATGCAGTAGGTACAGCGGAAATTGCAGCGGTCGGTGATCGAGATCCGCAAATCATGGAGCAGCCGCCCACGGCTGTCGTGGACCACCCCGCCGGCAAATGGCGACGGGTCGGCCGGAATCGGCGGCGGCGCGGCACGATAGCGTAGATCGGCAATCGGAATGGTTCGCTCGGTCATCCGGAGGCGGCCCCGCGAGCCCCTGCGCCTGCCCTGACCTACGGCAGGCCATGGGCCGGGGCGAAAGTGATCAGTCTCGAATCGATCATAGCAGTCGACCCGCCGCGCGGCTGGAAGACCGCGCGACGAACCGGCACCGTACGACGAACCGGCACCGTGCCCGGGCAGGCCAGTCAGGGTCGGCCAGTCAGGGTCGATCCGGAGTCTGCGTCTCGACCTGAGTCAGCGGCTGCTCGGCGACTTCGTCGCTCCGGCGTACCCGCCTGGGTCGGCCCATCGGCTGACGTGGCGCCTGCGGCGATTCATCCGGCGCTGCGCTACGGGTTTCGACCCACTGCAGTCCGGCCGACTCGACGAGCGTGCTCAGGTCGGCGACAGGTTCGGGGGCAGCCTCGGGCGGGCCCTGCTTCGCGGCACCTCCCGCCTCGGCAGCGAGCGTCGCACCAGCCGCCGCGGCCGGCCGGCCGGCGTCGTGTCCCGGGGTCCGCTCGACCGTGATCTCGGTCGCGACACTGGTCGCTGTCGGACCGGGCACCGCGTCACCAGACGCCACGCCGCCAGACGCCACGCCGGCGCCAGGCGCAGGGCCGACCGCGTCCGAACCGGCGCCCGAAAGGCGGAACTCGTCATTCCGGGTCGCGTCACGGGCTGGGCGCCAGGTCGCGCCCGGACCTGCGTCGTCGCCCATTGGCACGCGCTCGTCGGTCGGCCGATCGCGGTCGCGTCGTCCATCGTCGGGCGATGCCGACTCGGTCGTTCCACCGTCGACCGCCAACGATTCAGTGGATTCGCCCGCGTCCGCGGCCCCGCCGCCACCACGCCGCCCGCGGCGTCGGCGGCCGCGGCCGCGCCGTGCTTCACCGTCCTCGCCGGCCTCGGTCGACCCGTCGGCTGCGACTTCGGCCGTGGCCTCGGTTCCGGAGTCGTCCGAAGGCGCGCTCCCCGTTTGCTTCCCACGGTCGGCGACGGGCTCGCCAGCGGCGTCCGAGCGGACAACCGGCGATCGCTCGACAGTCGGCTCGAACAGATCGTCGATTGCCGCCGATTGGCTGGCACCGGTCGCGCCGCCGTCGACCACGGCAGCAGCCACCATCGCGCCAGGCACCGTCGCGTCGGCAGGCGCGCTGAGCGGCGGCTGCTCCGCTCCTTCCCCTGGCAACTCGCCGGGGCGATCAACATGCGGGCCGCGGTCGCGGCCACGGGCGCGATCACCGCGGTCGGATTTCTCGCCGCTGCGATCACCCCGACCACCACGGTCAGTGCGTTCGCCGCGCGCGCCGCGTTCGGGGCGCTCGGCCCGTTCGGGGCGGTCACTGCGGTCGGTGCGCTCGGGGCGGTCCGTCCGGTCTGCCCGCTCGGCTCGTTCCGGGCGGTCGCCACGGTCGGATCGGTCGGCCCGCTCGGGACGGTCGCCCCGCTCGGCGCGGGCCGGGCGCTCGCCGTCCGTGCGCTCCGTCCGTTCGCGCCGTCGGCCGCCGCGATCGCGTCCGTCACGGCCGTCGCGGCCGTCGCGGCGCTGGCGGCCGGAATCGCCCCCGGAACCGC
>JBEVJQ010000272.1:0-9488 GCA_040510055.1 Burkholderiaceae bacterium
CCTTGGCGCCATCGAGCCGGCGGCTGCGGGCGATCGCGAACGCGAGCTGGGCCTCGATCGGCGTCGTCTCCGGCCCGATATCGTGGCCGTGCAGCGGCAGTCCGGCCTCGAGCCGCAGCGTGTCACGCGCGCCCAGTCCGACCGGCCGGACGCGCTCGTCCTCGAGCAACGCCCGGACCACGGTCTCGGCCGACCCGGCCGGGATCGAGATCTCGAAGCCGTCCTCGCCGGTGTAACCGGAGCGCGTGGCGAAGCACGGCACGCCCAGCAGTTCGAGCGCGGTCGCTTCCATGAACCGCGGTGTCTTCGCACGCGGGTCGTGGTGGGCGATGACGGCCTCGGACGCCGGCCCCTGGACGGCGATCAGCGCCTCGTCGATCCAGTCGAACGACAGTGACGGGCAGCGCTCGGCCAGCAGTCGGCGGTCGTGTTCGCGGTTGCCGGCATTGACGACGATCCGCATCTCGGCCCCGAGGTTGACCATCATCAGGTCGTCCTCGATTCCGCCCTGGTGATTGAGCAGCAGCGAATAGCGCTGGGCATGCGATTCCCAGCCGTCGAAATCGACCGGCAGGCAGGCCTCCACTTCGCGCTGCAGGGTGGCGACGTCGCCGTCGCGCGGACGGACGCGCAACTGGCCCATGTGCGAGACGTCGAACAAGCCGCAGCGCTGGCGGGTGTGCAGGTGCTCGGCCTTGAGTCCCGACGGGTACTGGATCGGCATGTCGTAGCCGGCGAACGCACCCATCCGTGCGCCGAGTTCGCGGTGCAGCCCGTCGAGCGGAACGCGGGCCAGGATCGGCGGCGCGTCGCCCCCAGGGGCCGTCGCTGTCGATGTCTCGGTCACTTGGGCCCCCGCGGTCGGCGACTGAGGAACATTCCGATCCCCATCACGATCAGGATCGCCGGCCACCAGACGTGCAGCAGGTCCTTCACATGGGCGAGATTGACGAAACCGAGGTTGCTCAGCAACAGCAGAACGCCGACTACGATCAGGGCAAGGGCAGCAAACATGGAGGCTTCCGGTGGGTAGAGCGAACGGTGGCGACGGGCCGACCGGTCGGGGGCCTGCCGGCCGTCAGTCGCGGGCGTCGTTGGCCGTCAATCGGGCCGTCAATCGGCTTCGGCGACCTCGGCCACTGGCGCCGCGTCGTCGCCAGAGCCGGCGCCGGTCGGCGCCGCCTCGTCGACATAGTCGGCCATCGGCGGGCAGGTGCAGATGAGGTTGCGGTCACCTCCGGCATTGTCGATCCGTTTGACCGCCGGCCAGGCCTTGGCCTCGTGAAGCCACGGCAACGGGAACGCGGCACGCTCGCGACTGTAGCCATGGCGCCACTGGCCGACGACTTCGGCGGCCGTATGCGGCGCGTTCTTCAGCGGGTTGTCGGTGGCGTCGAGCCGACCATCGTGGATCTCGCGGATCTCGTCGCGGATCGCGATCATCGCGTCGCAGAACCGGTCGAGTTCGGCCAGGCTCTCCGATTCGGTCGGTTCGACCATCAGCGTATCGGTCACCGGAAACGACAGCGTCGGTGCGTGGAAGCCGTAGTCCATCAGCCGCTTGGCGACATCCTCTGCGGTCACGCCGAACCGTGGCTTGAAGGCTCTCAGGTCGAGGATGCACTCGTGCGCGACCCGGCCATTGGCGCCGGTGTAGAGCACGTCGTAGTGGCCCGCGAGCCGCGCCGCGATGTAGTTGGCGTTGAGTATCGCCACCTCGGTCGCCTGGCGCAGGCCGCTTGCGCCCATCATCCGCACGTACATCCACGAGATGGCGAGGATCAGCGCGCTGCCGTGGGCCGCTGACGACACCGGATCGTTGGCCGGACCGCCGTCGTCGACCGGGTCGCCGGGCAGGAACGCGCGCAGGTGCGCGGCCACGGCAATCGGTCCGGCGCCGGGGCCGCCACCACCGTGCGGGATGCAGAAGGTCTTGTGCAGGTTCAGGTGACAGACGTCGGCGCCGATCAGCGCCGGCTGCGTAATCCCGCACTGGGCATTGAGGTTGGCTCCATCCATGTAGACCTGGCCACCGGCCGCATGGACCTGGCGGCAGACGTCCTTGATCGTCGGTTCGAACACGCCATGGGTCGACGGATAGGTGACCATCAACGCGGCCACGCGGTCGCGGTGGTGGCCGATCTGGCGGGCAAGGTCGGCCATGTCGATATTGCCGGCGGCATCGCAGGCGACGACGACGATCCGCATCCCCATCATCTGCGCCGTGGCCGGGTTGGTGCCGTGGGCCGAGGCCGGGATCAGGCAGACGTCGCGATGGCCCTGGCCGTTGGCCGCGAGGTACTGGCGGATCGCGAGCAGCCCGGCGTACTCGCCCTGCGCGCCGGAATTCGGCTGGAACGAGACCGTCTCGAAGCCGGTGATCTCGGCCAGCCAGTTGCCGAGGTCGTCGATCATCCGCCGATAGCCGGCGACCTGCGGCGCCGGCGCATGCGGGTGGATCCGCGCGAACTGCGGCCAGCTCACCGGCGCCATCTCGGCCGCGGCGTTGAGCTTCATCGTGCACGAGCCCAGCGGGATCATCGAGTGGACCAGCGAGACGTCGCGATTCTCGAGTTTTTTCAGGTAGCGGACGAAATCGGTCTCGCTGTGATAGCGCGAGAACACCGGATGGGTCAGCACGGGATCGCGGCGCCGCAACGGACCGACGATCACCGGCGATTCGGCCGGCATCCGGCTGCACAGCACCAGGAACTCGGTCGCCTCGCACGGTCGACCGGTCAGGGCCCAGCAGAGGTCGGCGACATCGGCCGGCCCCACGGTCTCGTCGAGCGCGATCGCCACCGCCGCGCGACCGCCGCCACGGTCGAGCCGGCGCAGGTTGATCCGGCGTGCGGCCGCGCGCGCGATCCGCGCGTCGGCTTCGGCCATAGTCGATTCGAACACCACGGTGTCGAACCAGTGCCCGTGGGCCGGCGCCAGTCCGCTCGTCTCGACCAGCAGCCGTGCCATGGCGTGGGTGCGCAGCGCGATCCGCTCGAGCCCTTCGGGGCCGTGCCAGATCGCGTAGAACGCGGCCATGTTGGCGAGCAGCGCCTGGGCGGTGCAGATGTTGCTGGTCGCCTTGTCGCGCCGGATGTGCTGTTCGCGCGTCTGCAGCGCCATCCGGTAGGCAGGGTTGCCGGCGGCATCACGGCTGACGCCGATGATCCGGCCCGGCATCGTCCGGACCATCGACTGGCGCGTGGCCATCAGCGCCGCGTGCGGGCCGCCGAACCCGAGCGGCACGCCGAAGCGCTGCGCCGATCCGATCGCGACGTCGGCTCCCTGCGTGCCGGCCGAGGTGACGATCATCGCCGCCAGCGGATCGATGCCCATGCAGGTGCGGGCACCGGCTTGGCCGAGGGCAGCGATGGCTGCAGTGAAATCCCGGATCCGCCCTTCGGTATCGGGATTCTGGAAATGGGCGCCGAACACCGCAACCGGGTCGAGGCCTTCGAGCGGCGCGACCTCGACCTCGATACCCAGCCAGCGGGCGCGAGTGCGGATCACCGCGATCACCTGCGGATGCGTGGCTGCCTCGACGAAGTACCGTTGCGCCTTCGAGCGGCTTGCGCGCCGGATCATCGTCATCGCCTCGGCCGCGGCCGTGGCCTCGTCGAGCAGCGACGCATTGGCGACCTCGAGGCCGGTCAGGTCGACCACCATCTGCTGGAAGTTGAGCAGGGACTCGAGCCGACCCTGGGCGATCTCGGCCTGATATGGCGTGTAGGCGGTGTACCAGCCGGGGTTCTCGAAGACGTTGCGCCGGATCGGCTCCGGGGTCCGCGTGTCGTGGTAGCCGGTACCGAGGTAGCTGCGCCAGACCTCGTTTTCGTCGGCGACCTGGCGCAACTCGTCGAGCGCCCGGGCCTCGCTGCACGGCTCGCCGATCGCGATCGGCTGGGCGAGCCGGATCGAGTCGGGGACCGTGGCAGCAACGAGCGCCTCGAGCGAGCCGTAGCCGACCACGGCCAGCATCCGCGCCTGCTCGGCGGCCGTCGGGCCGATGTGGCGGCCGATGAACGACGAACCGTCGAACAGGTCGGTGACGGCCCGGGGGATCTGCCCGGTCTCCGCCCTATCGGCAACCAGTCCGGTCGGCGCGGCCGAGGGGATCGTTCGTGCCATCGAGTCAGACTCCGATCGAGCGTTCGTAGTCGTCGGCCGACATCAGCTTGCCGAAATCGCCGGCATTGGCCGGTTCGATCCGGAATAGCCAACCGCCGCCGAACGGCTCCTCGTTGACCTTCTGCGGCGCTCCGGGCAGGTCGTCGTTGACGGCCGTCACCGTGCCGGCGAGCGGCGCATAGACGTCGGAGGCTGCCTTGGTCGACTCGACTACGCAGCAGGCCTCGCCGGCAGCGAGCACGCGGCCGACATCGGGCAGTTCGACGTAGACGAGCTCACCGAGTTCGTCCTGGGCATGCGCGGTGATGCCGACGGTCAGCGTGCCATCGGACTCCTGGCGCAGCCATTCATGGGATTCGGTATATCTGAGCTCGGGGGGATTGGCCACAGGCACGCTCCATAGGGGGTTGTCGGTCGGACGTCGACCGTTCCCCCTCTGTCCGCTTGCCTGAGATAGTGTCCTTCGGCGGGCCGCCGTGTCGCGGCCTTCTCTCCAGAGAGCCCGTACCGGAAACGGTCCTTTTGCCTGAGAGTTTGCGGGGTATGCCTGCCCCTTCGGCGCCCGCGTCGCGACGATCCCGGAGCACGGGACCGACGACGCGGATCTCTCCCGACCCGGTGTCGGGGACGGCGTCGCCGCCCCCGAGGCTGGTGACCACGGTAGCCGCGGGCCGCTCCAGTGTCAAGGCAAGGGGATCGGCCGGCAGGTGTCGAATGCGTCGAGGCGAACCGTATTGAACTCCACCAGCCCCGTCAGCGCGCCCGCTGCACCGGGCTCGCGCCACTGCCGCCACGTCGTTTCCAGGATACGGCGGGCAGGTTCGGCAGTTGAATGACGGAACAGCAGGCGCTCGACGGCGAGCACCGTGCGGGCCGGCGCTCTGAGTCCCCGCGCCTCATCAGGGCTGGTGGTGGTCCGCACGATTTCCGCTGTCGTGATCGGTACGGTCTCCGTCGGCCCGGCCACGACTCTCGTGGTCGCGATCTGCAGGGTCATCCTTGCATTCATCTTCGCTCCTTGCTCCTGTGCCCGGCGGCGCACCGGGATCGACCGCGATCGTGAACCCCGCCGATTGCCGCGCGATGACATGCCCATCGTCAATGCCGATTTGTGTTGAAATGGCTCGCAATGGGTGCATCCGAAGTCCCCACCGCGAATCGCGCCGGCGACCCGCCGACGCCATCGTCGCGTGCCGTGGCAGCAGGCGCCGATAACGAGCGCTTTGCCAATCCATACATCGGCGTCGGTGACGATCGCCGCGCGCAGATCGTCGCTGCGCTGGTCGAGATCCTGCCGCCCGGCGCGCTCCTGCACCGGCAGGCCGAGGTCAAGCCGTACGAATGCGACGGCCTGACGGTGTTCCGCCAGGAGCCGGTCGCCGTCGCGCTCCCCAATACCGAGGACGAGGTCGTCCGGGTGCTGAAGGCCTGCCACCGGCTCGACGTGCCAGTTGTCGCTCGCGGAGCCGGGACCGGACTGGCCGGTGGCGCGATGCCGCATGGCGCCGGCGTGGTGCTGTCGTTGGCCCGACTGAACCGGATCGTCGCGATCGATCCGCTGGCCCGTACGGCACGCGTCCAGCCGGGGGTTCGCAATCTTGCGATATCCGAGGTGGCCGCGCCCTACGACCTCTACTACGCGCCGGACCCGTCGTCGCAGATCGCCTGCACGATCGGCGGCAACGTCAGCGAGAACTCCGGGGGCGTTCACTGCCTCAAGTACGGGCTGACCCTGAACAATGTGCTGGCGATGCGGGCGATCACGATCGACGGCGAGGTCCTGACCGTCGGCAGCGCGGCGCTCGACACGCCGGGGCTGGACCTGATGGCGGTGATGATCGGCTCCGAGGGGATGCTGGCCGTCGTCACCGAGGTCACTGTCAGGCTGATCCCCAAGCCGCGCAGCGCGCGCGTCGTCATGGCCTCGTTCGACGACGTCGAGCGTGCCGGCAATGCGGTGGCCGCGATCATCGGCGCCGGAATCAT
Organism: Burkholderiaceae bacterium; assembly: GCA_040510055.1. GTDB lineage: Bacteria > Pseudomonadota > Gammaproteobacteria > Burkholderiales > Burkholderiaceae_E > Lautropia. Next base: position 6,115 of record JBEVJQ010000272.1, read on the forward strand.
CCCGGCCGGCATGGAGATGATGGACAAGAAGGCGAGCCGGGCAGTCGAGCCGTTCGTCAACGCCGGCTACGACCTCGACGCCGAGGCGATCCTGCTGGTCGAGGCCGACGGCACCGAGGCCGAAGTCGCGGCCGAGATCGCGGCCACGCGCGCCGTCCTCGAGGCTGCCGGTTGCACGGGCATCGCCGTCTCCGAGTCGGAAGCCGAACGATTGCGGTTCTGGTCGGGACGCACGAATGCGTTTCCCGCCGCCGGCCGGATATCGGCCGACTACTACTGCATGGACGGGACGATACCGAAGAAGAATCTCGGACGGATGCTGGTCGCGATATCCGCGATGGAGGAACGTTACGGTCTGCGCTGCATGAACGTCTTTCACGCCGGGGACGGCAACCTCCACCCGCTGATCCTGTTCGACTCCAACGTCGCGGGCGAGTGGCAGCGGGCCGATCTCTTCGGCGCCGAGATCCTCGAGTTGTGCGTCGAACTCGGCGGCACCGTCACCGGCGAGCACGGCGTCGGGATCGAGAAGATCAACTCGATGTGCGTGCAGTTCTCCGACGACGAGCGCCAGACGTTCTTCGACGTCAAGCACGCCTTCGATCCGAAGGGCCTGCTCAATCCCGGCAAGGCGATCCCTACGCTCCACCGCTGCGCCGAGTACGGCAAGATGCACGTGCGCGCCGGGCGGCTGGCATTCCCGGAATTGCCGCGGTTCTGACCGCGGCGCCGCCGTCGCTTCGTTCGATGAATCTCGAGACCTTGTCCAGACCCGTGGCCGACGAGCGACCCGACGCCGGTCTCGGTCGGATTCGCGATCAGGTGGCGGCGGCGATCGCCGATCGCCGGGCGCTGACCCCGTGCGGCGCCGGCACCAAGGCGTTTCTCGATGGTCTTGCCGACTTCGCTGCTGTCGAGGCAGCGGATCCCGATGAGCCGGGTGGCGACCCCGTTCAGCGCCGCGTCGATACCCTCGACTGCACCGCGACCCGCGGGATCGTCGACTACGAACCCACCGAACTGTACGTCACCGTCCGCGCCGGAACGACGCTGGCCGAGCTGCAGGCGGCGCTCGACGAGCAGCGCCAGTACCTGCCGTTCGAGCCGCCTTCGTTCGAGGGCCGTGCCACCGTCGGCGGGATGATGGCCACGGCCCTGTGCGGCCCGCGGCGTGCGACCGCCGGAAGCCTGCGCGACTACGTGCTGGGGACGGTTCTGCTCGATGGCCGCAACCGGTTGATGCGCTTCGGCGGCCAGGTGATGAAGAACGTCGCCGGCTATGACGTCTCGCGCCTGCTCGCCGGCTCGTTCGGCTGGCTGGGTGTGATCGCCGAGGTGTCGCTCAAGGTCCTGCCGCGGCCCGCCACCGAGGTCACGCTGGTCCGGCAAATGACGGCCGCCGAGGCGGTCCGCTGTTTCAACGAATGGGCTGGGCAGCCGCTGCCGATCTCGGCGACGAGCTGGTTCGAAGGCCAGGCGCACCTGCGGTTGTCGGGTAACGAGGCCGCGGTCGACGAGGCGGCGGGGCGGATCGGTGGCGAGCGGCTCGATGCGGCGGCGGCCACAGCCTGGTGGGAAGACCTGCGCGAGCAGCGCCACCCTTGTTTCCATTCCACCGACCCGTTGTGGCGGTTGTCGCTGCCGGCCACGACCGCGCCGCTCGATCTCGGCGCCGAGCAACTGATCGAATGGGGCGGGGCCTTGCGCTGGTGCGCAGTGCCCCCGTCGGCGGCGACGCCGCAACGGATCCGCGCTGCTGCCGCCGCTGTCGGCGGCACGGCCGGGATCCACCGCTTGCCGCCGACGGCGCCCGACGCCTATCGCGGCCTCCCGCGCCTGCATCCGTTGCCGTCGCAAACGGCACGGATCCATCGCCGGTTGAAGGACGCGTTCGATCCGCACCGGATCTTCCAGCCGTCGCCGCAGGCCTGATGGAAACGCGCCTCGCCCGCTGGTTCAGCGACACGCACGACGGGCGCGTCGCCGACGAGATCCTGCGCAAGTGCGTCCACTGCGGCTTCTGTACCGCGACCTGCCCGACCTATCAGATCCTGGGTGACGAGAACGACGGCCCGCGCGGTCGGATCTACCTGATGAAGGCGGTGATGGAAGGTGAGCCGGCCACGCGCGAGACGCTGCTCCACCTCGACCGCTGCCTCACCTGCCGCAGTTGCGAAACGACCTGTCCGTCGGGTGTCCGTTACGGCCACCTGGTCGATGTCGGACGCAAGCTGGTAGAGGAGCGCGTATCGCGGCCGTGGCGCGAGCGGCTGACACGGCTCGCGTTGCGCGAGACGCTGACCCGTCGCTGGTTGTTCGACCCGGCGATGCGGGTCGCGCGACGGTTCCGTCCGTTGCTGCCGCCGCCGATCCAGGCCAAGGTGCCGCGGTCGCGGCCGGCTGGCGCGTGGCCGACGCGCGGTCATCGTGAACGCGTGCTGCTGCTCGACAGTTGCACCCAGGGCGCGATGATGCCGGCAATCGATCGCGCGACCGCACGGGTCCTCGACCGCTTCGGTGCCCGCGCGATCGTCGCCCGCGGATCCGGCTGCTGCGGCGCGCTGCGCCATCACCTGGCCGACGAGCGCGGGGCGCTCGCTGCCGCCCGCCGCAACATCGACGCCTGGTGGCCCTCGCTCGAGGAGGGGGTCGAGGCGATCCTGATCAACGCGTCCGGCTGCGGCGTGATGGTCAAGGACTACGGCCACCTGCTGCGCAACGACGCGCGCTACGCCGAGCGCGCGGCGCGCGTGGCCGAACTGGCCTGCGATCCGATCGAGTGGCTCGAGCGAAAGCTCGCCGGCGACCCGTCCGATCTCGGATCGGTCAGCACGGTCGGAGGCGCGGGTGACCAGTCGCCCGACGTCGAAGACCCGGCGCTGGCCGCCATGCGCGTCGCGTTCCATCCTCCGTGCACGTTGCAGCACGGCCAGGCGATCACCGGGCGGGTCGAAGCATTGTTGCGCCGGTTCGGCGCGCAGTTGTGCGCCGTTCCCGACGCTCATCTGTGCTGCGGTTCGGCCGGCACCTACTCGGTCCTGCAGCCCGAGCTGTCGCGCCAACTGCGTGACCGCAAGCTCGAAGCGCTGCACGGTCAGAATCCGGCGCTGATCCTCTCGGCCAATGTCGGCTGCCTCGCCCATCTCGAGGGCGGCACCGAGACCCCTGTCCGCCACTGGATCGAGTGGCTCGACGCACGACTGGCGCACGAGCCGGCGCGCTGACGCGCCCGACGAGGCCGGACCCAATGTGTGCTTGCGGCGTGCGAGCCGTGACTGGCGACCCGGAACCGCCGGCGAACCGCGCGACGGTCGCGGTTGCGATCGTATGCAAGACCCCGCAGGCAGGGGAGTCGAAGACGCGCCTGTCGCCGC
>JBEVJQ010000273.1:0-3640 GCA_040510055.1 Burkholderiaceae bacterium
CACGACGTCCGGCGAAGCACGATGCCCAGCGAAGCACGACCTGCTGTCGAGCACGGGCGACGGCGGAGCGGTCAACGGCTGTGATCGCCCAGTTCGACGGCCAGCATCTGCCACGCGGCCAGTTTGCGATCGCGAGACAGCGCCGCATAGGCCGGACTGGTCGAGGGCAATCGATAAGTGCGGAAGCCGCGATCGCGGAACCATGGCTCGCGCGTTGCCGCGAGTGCGCCGTTGAAGGCGACGGCGCGCAGTTCCGGCAGCCCGGCGACGAAGGCGGCAAAATCCTGCTCCACGGCGTCGCGGATCGCGCCGTCGAGACTGCCGCGCCGCGTGCACCGGCCGATCACGTCCCAGATCGCGATCCTATGTCGCCGCACGCGTGCGAGTCGGGTCCGGTATCGCAGGGCGGTAAAATCTTCGCCGGTCAGCAGCGATAGCGCCGGCCAGAAGAGATTGCGCGGATGGGCGTAGTACTCGCTCGCGGCCAACGAGGCCACGCCGGGGAAGCTGCCGAGAATCAGGAGCCGGGCGCCGCTGTCATGGACCGGCGGCAGTCCGGCCAACGGGCGGGGCAAGGTCGTCATCGCTGTCGCATTGTCACCTGCGGCGAACCGCAACGATTGCAGCGCCCCGCCGGCAACCGGAATAATGCAGGCTCGGGATAATGCAGCGCGCGGACCGGGTCCACTGCCGGCCGATGTTGCGGAGAGTGGCAAGCGCCATGTTCGACAAGGTCGTCTTCGCCGGCGGCGGCAACCGCTGCTGGTGGCAGGCAGGGTTTTGGGATGCGGTGAGTGCTCGGGTCGAGCTGCACCCGCGCGTCATCGCCGCCGTCTCGTCCGGGGCCGCCACGGCCTGCCTCGTTCATGCCAACGACAGCAGCCGGGCGCTGGCGTGGTATCAGCGTGAGCTGGCCGGGTTGCGCAGCAACGTACGCTGGACCAACCTCGTGCGCCGAGGTGAGCCGCTTCTGCCTCACGCGGCGATCTATCGCAAGGCGCTGCGCGCCCTGCTCGGCGGCGAACGTTTCCGTCAGTTGCTCTGGTCGGCGCCGGAAATCCGGGTGCCGATCTCGCGGTTGCCGCCCGGTTACGGGCCGCTGCGGGCCACGGTCACCGGATTGCTGGCTCATGCGCTGGATCGGTACGTCGACCGGGGCCTGCATCCGACCCGGGGGCGCAGGCTCGGCTTCACCCACGAGGTGATCCGCGTCCAGGACTGTCGCTCGGAGCGCGAACTGGTCGATCTGCTGGTCGCAGCGAGCTGTATGCCGCCGTTCACGCCGATGGCAACGATCGCCGGCCTGCCGTGCCTCGATGGTGGCCTGGTCGACACGGCACCGGTCGACATTGTTGCCGATGTGCCCGGCAGCACCCTGGTGCTGCTGACGCGCCATCGCCGGGGACTGACGCCCGTTTTCGTCCGTGAAGGGCGCGTCTACGTCCAACCGTCGCGGCCGATCGGCGTGGCACGGTGGGACTACACCGCACCGTCACGGTTGCGTGCTGCCTATGACCTGGGCGCCGCCGATGCCGCGGCCTTCGTCGCGTTGTTCATCCACGATCGGATGCCGGGGTCGTCGCCGGCGCCGGTTGCGGTTCCCGGCGACGGGCGCGTTGAAGGCCCGATCGACGGGCGAGTCAGCCTGCCGCGAGTGACGCCGGTACCGCTTGCGCCTTGAGGGCGGCCCAGCCAGTGCGATCGACGGGCCAGTGTCGCTGCGGTAACTGATCGAGCACGCGAAGGATCTGGCGCAGGTGCCATGTCGGCGGCGCTCCGAGGGCGGCCGGGCAGTTGCGCCACAGCGTCCGGATCAGATTGTCCGAGACGTGGAAGTAGCGCGCGAGGGCGACGATGGCGGCGCGATCCTGGCCGCTGTCGATCGCACCGCCGGCGGCACGCAGTAGTGCTTCGGCCGCCGGCCCCTGGATACCTTGGGCGACCAGCCGATCGGCCATGATCTCGCGCGCCGAAGGGGTCGCCGCGGCGAGCATCCGATCGGCGAAAAACTGGGCCAAAGCCGGTAGCTTGTGCAGCGTTGCGGCGCGGTGCGCCCGTGCCCGCGGATCCTGGAGGAGCCAGTTGTAGCACCCGAGGTGGATGCCGATCGGCGTACGGGCGAGCCGGCCGAGCGTGATCGGGTCGAGTGCGGACTCGACGATGGAGATGATCCGTGACTCCGCGTCGTGCTCGCGGCGATCGATGGCACGCAACACGCGGCCGTAGAACTCGACGTCGATCATCGCGTTGCGCAGCGCCTGGCGAAGCAGGGCCGTGAACTCCGGGTAGCGGGCGCGCCGGTCGAACAGGCTCGCGCCGCCGCTCGGTGGGCGCGGCAGCGATGCCGGACCGAAGGCCGGGCGCCGCGTCGGATCGGCGGTGCGCGCGACCGGAAGGACGGCGGGGAAGGCGGCCGAATCGACGTCATCGGTGGCGAGGACGCCGTCCCGCGCGAGGTGGATCGTCCAGTCGGCGCGCCGGCGCTCGAGCACGGTCAGCATCTCCGTGGCCAGCAGGTCGAAGACGGTATCGAGCGCCGCGTCGTCGGCCGCCGATCGGCCGGCCGCGCCGGTGATCGCGGGATCATCAGCGGACGGGCGGGCACCGTCGTCGGCCTGCGCTGTGCCGCTGGCCTGGAGCGGTCCGGCATCGCGCGCGAGCAACCAGCGGACCAGTGCATCGATCAGCCGGCGCAGCGCGGCGGCGTCGAGCAGGTCGCGGAAGTCATAGGCGAAGCCCTCGCCGTCGACGCCGAGGAAGCGGATGCCATGCCCCCATTCGCGCACCAGTCGACCGAAGATCGGATTGGCCAGCAACGTCAAGCGGGTGGCAATCGGCAGGGTCAGGACGAGGAGCGGCCAGTCGGACGACGGGTTGCGCCAGATCAGCGCCCGGGGCGTGCGGCAATAGGCCCGAGCCAGGTGGGCGAGTTCCGGGCCGACGCAGCCCCCGTCCGTCAATTCGACGTCGAGCGGCAAGCGGTCGATGGTCAGGGCCGTGAACTCCATCAATCGATCTTATCAGCGGCACGCTCGGTTGACGCCGCCCGCCGGCTCTACGGATCCGCCGTCCGCCCGTCGGCAGCGGCAGGTGACGGCAAGCTGCCCCAGCGTCCGACCGGGGGCGGCGCGCGACTCCGTCTGGGTTGTGCGTGTGACCGCGGCCGGCTCGGCTGGTAGCGTTGCCTCGATCATCCCGGCCGAGTCAACGTGCCGGTTACGACCTGGAAGGTAGTTCCAGGGCGCCAGGATGCTGCCGGTACGAGGCGATGCTGCGGCTACGAGCAGGACAGCCGGTACGAGGCGATGCTGCGGCTACGAGCAAAACAGCCGCTATGGGCCGGCAATGCGGCGAGACTGCGCTACGAAGCGATGCTGCCCGGGCTCAGCCGGCGCGGCGAGCGGCCGACAACAGGGCGGCGCCGGCGATGACTACCAGCGTCAGCAGCAACGACGCGGCCAGCGAGCCGCTGGCAAGTGCTGGCGCCCAACCGACGATTCCGGCCAACACGATCAGCCGCGCCGTTGCCGCGGTCCGCTGACCAGGAGAGAGCTGGGGCAGTTGCGTGGTAGTCGGCATCGGTCCAAGCAGCATGAACGGATCGGCACCCGATGTGTCGTCAAGCCAATACTACGCCCAT
>JBEVJQ010000274.1:0-7689 GCA_040510055.1 Burkholderiaceae bacterium
TTCGCGATCGCCGCATCGCAGGCGCCGAGAAAAGCCGGCAATGCCTCGAGGATCGTCACCTCGGCTCCCAGCCGTCGCCAGACCGAACCCAGTTCGAGGCCGATCACGCCGGCTCCGATGACCGCCAGCGTGCCCGGCACCGAATCGAACGCGAGCGCGCACTCGTTGTCGCAGACCAGCCGGCCGTCGACGTCGATCCCCGGCAGGTGCCGGGCCTTCGAGCCGGTGGCGATGATGACCTCGCTGGCGGTCACGGTGTCAGCCGCCTGCCCCGCCGATCCGTCGGCCTTCGCGGCGGCGGCGACATCGGGATGAACGGCAACCTCGATCACGCCGTCACGACGGCCGACGAAGCGCCCATGGCCCTTGATCCACTGGATCTTGTTCTTGCGGAACAGGAACTCGACGCCCTTGGTCATCTTCGTGACCACGCCGTCCTTCTTCGACAGCATCTTCGCCAGGTCGAGCTTCGGCGGCCCCGTGCTGATGCCGTGGTCACCGAGGTGATGGGCCACCTCCTCGAACAGCTCGCTCGAGTGCAGCAGCGCCTTCGACGGAATGCAGCCGACATTGAGGCAGGTGCCGCCGAGCGCGGGCTCGCCCTTCGGCGTTTTCCACGATTCGATGCAGGCAACCGAGAAACCGAGCTGCGCCGCGCGGATCGCGGCGATGTAGCCCCCTGGGCCGCCGCCGATGACGACGACGTCGAATGTCTGGCTCATCGCGATGTCCTGTGGCGCATGTCAAAGGTCCAGCAGCAGTCGCGACGGGTCCTCGAGGGCATCCTTGATCGCCACGAGGAACAGCACGGCCTCGCGGCCGTCGATGATCCGGTGGTCGTAGGACAGTGCCAGATAGTTGATGGGGCGCACGACGACCTGGCCGTTCTCGACGACGGCACGCTCCTTGGTCGCATGCACGCCCAGGATCGCCGACTGCGGCGGGTTGATGATCGGCGTCGACAGCATCGAGCCGAACACGCCGCCGTTGGAGATCGAGAACGTCCCGCCCGACAGTTCCTCGATCGACAGCTTGCCGTCCTGCGCCTTCTTGCCGAAGTCGCCGATGGTCCGCTCGACCTGGTGGAAGCTCATCTGGTCGGCGTTGCGCAGTACCGGCACGACCAATCCGCGCGGCGAGCCCACGGCGACACCGATGTCGAAATAGCCGTGGTAGACGATCTCGTTGGCGTCGATCGAGGCGTTGACGACCGGATACTTCTTCAGCCCGTGGACCGCGGCCTTGACGAAGAAGCTCATGAAGCCGAGCCGCACGCCGTGTTCCTTCTCGAACCGGTCCTGGTAGCGCTTGCGCAGTTCCATGACCGGTTGCATGTTGACCTCGTTGAAGGTCGTGAGGATCGCGTTCGTCGCCTGTGACTGGAGCAACCGCTCGGCGATCCGCTGGCGCAGGCGCGACATCGCGACCCGTTGTTCGGGCCGGTTCGAGAGCAGGTCCGAGATGTCGAGCGGGGGCTTCACCTCGGGCAGCGACGTCGTCGGGATGCCGGTCGGGATCGCTGCCGACGACGAACCGGTCGCCGCCGCGGCGGGCCTCGGCTGTGGCGCGGCGGCGGCGGGAGCGATCAGGGCATCGCCCTTGGTCACGCGCCCGCCCCGGCCCGTACCGGCCACGGTCGACGGGTCGATGCCGCGTTCGGCGAGGATCTTCGCTGCCGATGGCATCGCCGGGGCCCCGGTACTGGCCGGCGGCGACGGCTGTGCCGCGCTTTGGGACGATGAAGCGGTCGCCCCGGCTGGCGTGGCGCTCGTCGCGGCAGGGGGCGAGGCGGGCGAGGCCGCCCGGGCCGGCGCCGCGGCCGCACCCTTGGCTTCGCTGTCGACGACTGCGATCACCTCGCCCGCGACGACGGTCGCGCCGTCGGGCTTTTTGATCTCGGCGATGACGCCTGCCGACGGCGCCGGCAGTTCGAGCACGACCTTGTCGGTCTCGATGTCGATCAGGTTCTCATCGCGGGCAACGGCCTCGCCCACCTTCTTGTGCCATTGCAACAGCGTGGCCTCCGCAACCGATTCGGACAGTTGCGGGACCTTCACTTCGATCATTGCCATCAGCAGGTGCTCCGGGAACCTTCATGGGCGGGTGGCGAGGGTTCGCACGCGCCGCGTTATCGTGGGAATCGGCCGGGGCATGGCGATCGCCGACCTGCGCGGCGCCGCGTCCCGGTCAGGCACCCGGCTCAGGTCGCTGCTTTGGCCTTCACCCGGACCGAGCCCAGCGCCGCTTCCAGTAGTTCCTTCTGCTGGGCGTAGTGCTTGTCGTAGTAGCCGACGGCCGGCGACGCCGACGGCGGCCTGCCGGCATAGGCAAGCTTCTGGCCAGCCTTCATTGCCTCGTCGATGTGATGCTGGACGAAGAACCACGGCCCCTGGTTCTGCGGCTCGTCCTGGCACCAGACGACCTGGGTCGCCTGGGGGTAGCGCTTCAGCTCGGTGTCGAATGCCTTGTGCGGGAACGGATAGAGCTGCTCGACCCGGACCAGCGCGGCATCGTCCTGCTCACGTGCCTTGCGCTCGGCAAGCAGGTCGAAGTAGACCTTGCCCGAGCAGCAGACGACCCGTTTGACCTTCTTCGGGTCGACGGACGCATCGCCGATCACCGTCTGGAAGGCGCCGGTGGTCAGATCCTTGAGCGGCGACACCGCTTCCTTGTTGCGCAACAGGGACTTGGGCGTCATCAGGATCAGCGGCTTCCTGAACAGCCGGATCATCTGCCGTCGCAGGACATGGAAGATCTGCGCCGGCGTCGTCGGCTGGCAGACCTGCATGTTGTTCTCGGCGCAGAGTTGCAGGAAGCGCTCGAGCCTGGCCGACGAGTGTTCCGGCCCCTGCCCTTCGTAGCCGTGCGGCAGCAGCATCACCAGGCCACAGGCCCGACCCCACTTGGTCTCGCCCGAGCTGATGAACTGGTCGATCACGACCTGGGCACCGTTGACGAAGTCGCCGAACTGCGCCTCCCAGACCACGAGCGCATTGGGCTCGGCCGTCGAGTACCCGTATTCGAAGGCGAGCACGGCTTCCTCGGACAGCACCGAGTCGATGACGATGAACTGTGCCTGGTCCTCGGTCACGAACTGCAGCGGGATGTAGCTGCCCTGGTCGTGCCGCTCGCGGTTCTGGTCGTGGAGCACCGCATGCCGGTGCGAGAACGTCCCGCGGCCCGAGTCCTGTCCCGAGACCCGCACCGCATAGCCCGAGGCGCAGAGCGTGGCGAACGCCAGGTGCTCGCCCATCCCCCAGTCCAGTGCCTGCCTGCCCTCTCCCATCGCCTTGCGATCGGCGATGACCTTCTGGACCAGCGGGTGGACCTTGAAGCCCTCGGGGACGGTCGTGATCCGGTCGGCCAGGCGCTTGAGTTGCTCCATCGGTACGCCGGTGTCGGAGGCGTCGGTCCACTTGCGGTTGAGGAACGGCAGCCAGTCGACGGCGAACTTGCTCTTGTAGTTGGTGATCACCGGGTCCGAGCTGTGCCGGCCCTCGTCCATCGCCGTTCGGTAGTTCTGGATCATCTCGTCACCCCCGCCCTCGGGGATGACTCCCTGGACCGTCAGCCGGTCGGCGTAGAGCTTGCGCGTGCCGGGGTGGACGGAGATCTTCTTGTACATCAGCGGCTGCGTGACCGACGGCGTGTCCTGCTCGTTGTGACCGAGCTTGCGGAAGCAGACGATGTCGACGACCACGTCCTTGCGGAACTTCATCCGGTAGTCGAGCGCGAGCCGGGTGGCGAAGACGACCGCCTCGGGGTCGTCGCCGTTGACGTGGAATACCGGCGCCTCGATCGTCTTGACGACGTCGGTGCAATAGAGTGTCGAGCGCGAATCGCGGGCGTCCGACGTCGTGAACCCGATCTGGTTGTTGATGACGATGTGGACCGTCCCGCGGGTACTGTAGCCGCGGGTCTCGGTGAGGTTCAGCGTCTCCATCACGACGCCCTGGCCGGCGAAGGCCGCATCGCCGTGGACCAGCACCGACAGCACCTGCGAGCCGTCCTTGTCGCCACGCCGGACCTGGCGCGCCTTGCACGAGCCCTCGACCACGGGGTTGACGATCTCGAGGTGCGACGGGTTGAACGCCAGCGACAGGTGGACCGGCCCTCCGGGGCTGGTGACGTCGCTCGAGAATCCCTGGTGGTACTTGACGTCGCCGCTGGGCAGCTCGGATGCGTGCTCGCCCTCGAACTCGGCCATCAGGTCCTTTGGCATCTTGCCGAGCACGTTGACCAGGACGTTCAGCCGGCCACGGTGGGCCATCCCGATCACGATCTCCTGGATCCCCTGGGCCCCGCCCTGCTTGACCAGCTCGTCGAGCGAGCAGATGAAGCTCTCGCCGCCCTCGAGGGAGAACCGCTTCTGGCCGACGTACTTGGTGTGCAGATAGCGTTCGAGCCCCTCGGCGGCCGTCAGCCGGTCGAGGATCCACTTCTTCTGCTGCGCGTCGAAATTGAACCGGCCCCGCGTCGCCTCGAGCCGCTCCTGGATCCAGCGCTTGATCGCCGGATCGTTGATGTGCATGAACTCGGCGCCGATGGTCCCGCAGTAGGTGTCACGCAATGCCTGCAGGATGTCGCGCAACCGCGCCGTCTCGAAACCGAAGAAGGTGTTGGCCGCCGAGTAGATGTGGGCGTGGTCGCCTTCGCTGAAATCGTAGAACGCCGGTTCGAGTTCCGGGATCGTCGGTCGTTCCTGGCGCTTGAGCGGATCCAGGTCGGCGTAGCGCGATCCGAGGAAACGATAGGCGCTGATCAGCTGCTGGACGTAGACCTGCTTGCGCGCCGTTGCCGCGTCGCCGCCCATCAGCCGCGGTTGCAACCGCCCTTCCTTGGCCCGTTCCGCGAACGAGCGCACGATCGGCGCGTGGGCCACGTCGCGACTGTCGACCGAGCCGTCGGCAGCCGGCACGGCCTGCATGTTGTCGAAGTAGCGGCGCCAGTTCTCAGGCACCGATCCGGGGTTGGCGAGATAGCTCTCGTAGAGTTCCTCGACATACGGCGCATTGCCGCCGAAGAGGTACGAGTTCGAGCGGAACGACTTCATCATCTCGCGTCACCTCATCACGAGTTTCTCGGCGAAAAGGGTCGGGTGACAGACCGGTGGCCGGATGGCCGCCGCCGGCCGCCGAGCCCGGCACGCGGCGCCGGCGGTTTCCGCCAGGCGACCACGGAGCCAGCGGCAACGCGGCGTGGCAGACTCCGGGCCGTCCTGGCCCGTCTGCCACGCATCGCTTCGCCGGTGACGAAGCAGTGTAACAAAGTGCCGGCACCCGCACACGGGTACATCAGCAGTACCGGGGCCGGCCGCCGTCGCGGCCCCTCGCGCGCTAGCTGCGCGCCTTGACGTCGCGCCGAGTCCGACCGGTGTAGAGCTGGCGCGGACGGCCAATCTTCTGGTCGGGTTCGCCGATCATCTCGTTCCACTGCGCGATCCAGCCCACAGTGCGGGCCAGCGCGAAGATGCAGGTGAACATGCTGGTGGGGATCCCGATCGCCTTCTGGACCACGCCCGAGTAGAAGTCGACGTTCGGGTAGAGCTTGCGCGAGACGAAGTAGTCGTCCTCGAGCGCGATCTTCTCGAGCGCCATCGCCAGCTCGAAGATCGGGTCGTCACGCAGACCGACCTCGTCGAGCACCTCGCGACAGGTTTCCTGCATCAGCTTGGCACGCGGGTCGTAGTTCTTGTAGACGCGGTGGCCGAAGCCCATCAGCTTGACGTTCGAGTCCTTGGCCTTGACCTTGGCGATGAATTCGCCAACCTTGGCAACGCCGCCTTCGCGCTGGATCTGGTCGAGCATCACCAGGCAGGCCTCGATGGCGCCGCCATGGGCCGGTCCCCAGAGCGTGGCGATCCCGGCCGCGATGCAGGCGAACGGATTGGCGCCCGACGACCCGGCCAGCCGCACCGTCGAGGTCGACGCGTTCTGTTCGTGGTCGGCATGCAGGATCAGGATCCGGTCCAGGGCCCGGACCAGGACATCGTTCGGCTGGTATTCCTCGCATGGCGTGCCGAACATCAGGTGCATCAGGTTGGCCGTGTACGACAGGCTGTTACGTGGGTACATCCCCGGTTGGCCCATCGAGTACTTGTAGGCGCCCGCGACCAGGGTCGGCATCTTGGCGATCAACCGGATCGCCGAGATGTGCCGATGCTCCGGATTCGCGATGTCCAGCGAGTCGTGATAGAAGGCCGACAGCGCGCCGACGCAGCCCACGAGGATCGCCATCGGATGGGCATCGCGGCGAAAGCCCTGGAAGAACCGGGTTATCTGCTCGTGCACCATCGTGTGATGCGTGACCCGGTAATCGAAGTCCTGCTTTTGCTCGGGGGTCGGCAATTCGCCGTAGAGCAGCAGATAGCAGGTGTCGAGATAGTCGCAATTGACCGCGATCTGCTCGATCGGATAGCCACGATAGAGCAACTCGCCCTTGTCGCCGTCGATGTAGGTGATCTTCGACTCGCAGGCCGCCGTGCTCATGAAACCGGGATCGAAGGTGAACTTGTCGGTCTGTCCGTAGAGCTTGCGGATGTCGATCACGTCGGGACCGGTCGTGCCCTTGTAGACCGGCATCTCGCACGTTGGCGACCCATCGCTGAACGAGAGCGTCGCATTGGAGACGGGGTTGTTCGACATCTGAGTTCCTCTGTTGGCATCGATCCGGCATCGTGGGCCCCGGGAGGGGCGGGCACGGCGCGGGCGGCGGCTGGTGAAGGTGCGGTTGGTCGCGGCGGTGCCGTACCGTAACCGGCTCCCTGCGAATCCGGTGTCAATTCTCCATGACCCCGCTGTGCCGATTGTCGCGATTTTTTGCTGCGGAGCAAGGCCATGGCCCAGCGCGGCCCTGGCGCTGGCGCCGACCATGGCGGCGCGACGCCATCCGGGCGCCGGCCACGGCAGGCGGTACGCCATCCGGGTGCCGGCGCGAGCCGACCGCGAACGCGACCGACCGGCCGGGCGCTCAGGCAGCTCGCAGCGCCTCGAGCACGGCCCGCGCGGCCGCGCAGGCGGCCTCGCCGCTCGGCTCGGCCCGGCCGAGGACGAGTTCGAGCAACTCCGGATCGGTCAGGTCGAGCAGGATGTCCAGGCCGCGGATCTCGTCCTCGGTGAGGCCGCGATCGGCCCGGGCATCGAGGAAGCGCCCGAGCACGATGTCGTTCTCCAGCAGCCCGCGACGCGCGCGCCAGCGTAGGCGCCGCATCCGCGCCCCGTCGCGGTCGACGCCGCCCCCGACCGGTGCGGTCGCTCCATCGGAGTTCGAGATGCTCGTCACCCTCTTCCCCGCAGTTCGACGTCAGACCGCCCGTCGGACCATGATCTCCTTGATCTTGCCGATCGCCTGCGTCGGGTTCAAGCCCTTGGGACAGACGTCGACGCAGTTCATGATCGTATGGCAGCGAAACAGCCGGTACGGGTCCTCGAGGTCGTCGAGACGCTCGGCCGTCGCCTGGTCGCGCGTGTCCGCGATGAACCGGTAGGCCTGCAACAGTCCGGCCGGCCCGACGAACTTGTCGGGGTTCCACCAGAACGACGGGCAGGACGTGGAGCAGCAGGCGCAGAGGATGCACTCGTAGAGCCCGTCCAGTTCCTCGCGCGCCTCGGGCGACTGCAGCCGTTCGGTCTCCGGCGCCGGCTGGTCGTTGATCAGATAGGGCTTGATCGACTCGTACTGCTTGAAGAA
>JBEVJQ010000275.1:0-11214 GCA_040510055.1 Burkholderiaceae bacterium
CCGGCGGGGGTTGCCCGGTTGGCGCCGGGTGTGGCGGTTGCCGCGCCCCCGGCGGGCCCCCCCCGGGGGGGGGGGGGGGGGGGGGGGGGGGGGGGGGGGGGGGGGGGTGGGGGGGGGGGGGGTGGGGGGGGGGGGTGGGGGCGGCGGCGGTGGTTTCGGGATCAGGTCATCGTCGCAACCGCGAATCGCGTTGGCCGGAGTGAACGACTGCTGCTTCCAGCAGTCCCCATAAGGGCTCTTCACCACACTGGTATCGGGACTGGCGATATAGCCGCTGTTCTGTGGATCGACGGTGGGGACCGTGCTCTTCGGGGCGCCACCCCCGGTCGCGCATGCTGCGAGCAGCACTGTCGCGGCCACGGCTCCTAGTTTGACCGAATTGTTCATCTTTCTCCTCTCGGTGAGACGACTCTCTGCAGAACTCAATGCGTAGCGCAACACCTCGCGAGGAGACTTCCTGCTGACCAAAAATGCAGCTAAAGAAGCGAACCCCTGAAGGCGCGGTGAACCGTATGTACCGGGCATTTACACGCGTGACACTGCGCAACCTGGTACGAATTCGCCGAGTCGATTGTGCCATAGCGACCTTCGGCCAAGTACGCCCGAGAGCGCCGTAAGCGACACCGGATCGTGCATTTGTCTCCCCTCAACAACATGCCTGCCATCGATCCATACGTCTGTCACCGCCTCTCGTCCGCTCGCGTGAATCAGCGTTGACACCGGGTCGTGAACGGGCTCGTGGGGCGAGAGGTCGACGGCCACCAGATCGGCAGCCTTGCCGGTCTCGATCGACCCTGTCTGGTCATCGATGCCGAGCGCGTGTGCGGCGCCGCGCGTCAACGATTCGAGTACTCGGCGACTGGCGAACGCGGCGGCATCGCCCGAGCTGCCCTTGGCGAGCAATGTCGCCGTTCGTGCTTCGGACAACAGGTCGAGGCGGTTGTTGCTGGCCGCACCATCGGTGCCGATGGTGACGTTGATCCCGGCGGCCAGCATACGCGCCACCGGTGCGATCCCGCTGGCGAGCTTGAGGTTCGAATGCGGACAGTGCGCAACGCTGGCACCGACCTCGGCCAGCAACCGCAGGTCGTCGTCGTTCAGGTGGACGCCGTGGACCGCGAGGAAGTCCGGCCCGAGCAACCCGAGCCGCGCCAGGCGCTCGATGGGCCGCACACCGTGCTCCTTCAGGCTCTGCTCGATCTCGCCGGCGGTCTCATGGAGGTGAGTGGTGATCGGCAGTTCGAGTTCGGCTGCGAGTGTGGCGATGCGCGTGAAGCTGCGATCGGAGACGGTGTAGGGCGCATGCGGCGCGAACGAGAAGAGGATGCCCTGGTCGTCGCGCAACCGGTCGCGCAGCGCGAGGCCGCGGGCGATGTAGTCGTCGGGCCCGGCGCCGTAGGCCGAGGGGAACTCGAATACGACGATGCCGACCATCACCTTCATCCCGAGTTCGCGCGCGGCCCGCGCCGTCGATTCGGGGAAGAAGTACATGTCGCTGAAGCAGGTGATGCCACCCAGAACCATCTCCAGGCAGCCGAGCATGGCCCCGTCGTGGACGAAATCCTCGGACACCAGCGCGCGCTCGGCCGGCCAGATCCGGTCCTCGAGCCACGACATCAACGGCAGGTCGTCGCCCAGCCCGCGGAGCAGCGACATCGCCGCATGGCAGTGGGTGTTGATCAGGCCGGGGATCAGCAGGTGCCCGGGCCGCTCGAACAACGGCGCCACGGGATGGCTCGCGCGCAGGTCCTCGAGCGGCGCGACCGCGGCGATGCGCTCGCCGTCGACGAGCACGCCGTGGCCGGCGAGCAGAGGCGAACCGGCCGTGACCGGCGCCACCCAGCGCGGGGCAATGACGAAAGGCTGGACCACGGCAGAACGACCCTCGAAATAAGTTAAAATTCAAAGGTTTAGCGCCCGACCGGTGGCGCTCGACCCGCTCGACCCCTTACCCGCCCGCAGCAGCCGCCCAATGGATCAATTCGCCAAGGAAACCCTGCCCATCAGTCTCGAGCAGGAGATGCGCCGGTCGTTCCTCGACTACGCCATGAGTGTCATCGTCGGTCGGGCGCTACCCGATGTTCGCGACGGCCTTAAACCGGTGCATCGGCGAGTCCTGTTCGCGATGCACGAATTGAACAACGACTGGAACCGAGCCTACAAGAAATCGGCGCGGATCGTCGGCGACGTCATCGGCAAGTATCACCCGCATGGCGACACTGCGGTCTACGACACGCTGGTCCGCATGGCGCAGGATTTCTCGCTGCGCTATCTGCTGATCGACGGCCAGGGCAATTTCGGGTCGGTCGATGGCGACAACGCAGCGGCGATGCGCTACACCGAAGTGCGGCTGTCGCGGATCGCCCACGAGATGCTGGCCGACATCGACAAGGAGACAGTCGATTACGGCCCGAACTACGACGGCTCCGAGCAGGAGCCCGGGGTCCTGCCGGCGCGGTTCCCGAACCTGCTGGTCAACGGCAGCACCGGCATCGCGGTGGCGATGGCCACGAACATTCCGCCGCATCACCTGGGCGAGGTGATCGACGCCTGCCTGCTGCTGCTCGATCGCCCCCAGTCCGATGTCGACGAGCTGATCGCGAAGATACCGGCACCGGACTTTCCCACGGGCGGGATCATCTACGGGCTGGCCGGCGTGCGCGAGGGCTACCGCACCGGCCGCGGTCGCGTCGTGATCCGGGCCCGGACTCACTTCGAGGACATGGAGCGCGGCAATCGCCAGGCGATCATCGTCGACGAGCTGCCGTACCAGGTCAACAAGACCGTGCTCCAGCAACGGATCGCCGAGCTGGTCAACGAAAAGCGCATCGATGGCATCTCCGACATCCGCGACGAGTCCGACAAGGACGGGATGCGGTTGGTGATCGAGTTGAAGCGCGGCGAGAACGCCGAGGTCGTGCTCAACAACCTGTTCAAGCAGACGCAGTTGCAGGACACGTTCGGGATCAACATGGTCGCGCTGGTCGACGGCCAGCCGCGGCTGTTGAACCTCAGGCAGATGCTCGAGCAGTTCCTCGCGCACCGGCGCGACGTCATCACGCGGCGCACGGTGTTCGAGCTGCGCAAGGCGCGCGAGCGCGGCCATGTGCTCGAAGGGCTTGCCGTGGCCGTGGCCAACGTCGATGCGATGATCGAGACGATCAAGCGCTCGCCGTCACCACCGGTCGCGAAGGAGCGTTTGCTCGGACAGACCTGGGAGGCCGGTGTCGCCGGAGTGATGCTCGAGCGCGCCCAGGGCGACGCCGCGGCTTTTCGCCCCGACTCGGTCGAGCCCGGCGCCGGACTCTTGCCCAATGGGCGCTACCAGCTGTCCGATGCCCAGGCGACCGAGATCCTGCAGATGCGGTTGCAGCGGCTCACCGGTCTCGAGCAGGACAAGATCGTCGACGAGTACCGCGAGATCGTCGACAAGATCGCCGACCTGATCGACATCCTCGCGCGCGGCGAACGGATCACGCGCATCGTGGCCGACGAGTTGCGCGAGATCGCCGCCGACTACACCGGCCCGCAGAAGGATCCGCGCCGCTCGCAGATCGAGCAGAACGCGCTGGAGATCGACACCGAGGACCTGATCACGCCCCAGGACATGGTGGTCACCCTCTCGCATGCCGGCTATATCAAGAGCCAACCGCTGTCCGAGTACCGGGCCCAGCGCCGCGGCGGACGGGGCAAGCAGGCCACCGGCATGAAGGACGACGACTTCATCGACCGGCTGTTCATCGCCAATACCCACGACCACATCCTCTGCTTCTCCGATCGCGGCCGCGTCTACTGGCTCAAGGTCTGGGAAGTGCCGCAGGGCTCGCGGGCGTCGCGCGGACGGCCGATCGTCAACATGTTCCCGCTCATCGACGGCGAGAAGGTCACCGTCGTATTGCCGGTCCGGGAGTTCGACGACGATCATTACGTCTTCATGGCCACGAGCCTGGGCACCGTCAAGAAGACGGCGCTCACCGAGTTCTCGAATCCGCGCAAGGCGGGGATCATTGCCGTCGATCTCGACGACGGCGACTATCTGATCGGCGCGGCCGTGACCGACGGCAAGCACGACGTGATGCTCTTCTCGGACAACGGCAAGGCGGTGCGTTTCGACGAGAACGACGTTCGCGCGATGGGGCGCAACGCGCGTGGCGTCCGCGGGATGTGGATCGAGGAAGGCCGATCGGTGATCGCCCTGCTGGTCGCGAACTCCGAGGCGCTGTCGGTGCTGACTGCCACCGAGAACGGCTATG
This sequence comes from Burkholderiaceae bacterium, assembly GCA_040510055.1. Lineage (GTDB taxonomy): Bacteria > Pseudomonadota > Gammaproteobacteria > Burkholderiales > Burkholderiaceae_E > Lautropia. The sequence continues at coordinate 4,254 of JBEVJQ010000275.1, forward strand.
GCAAGCGCACGCCGATCCACGAATACACGCGCCACGGACGCGGGACGCGGGGGATGATCGCGATCCAGGCCTCCGAGCGCAACGGCAAGATGGTCGCGGCGATCCTGGTCGAACCCAACGATGAGATCATGCTGATCACCAACGCCGGCGTGCTGGTCCGTACACGGGTTGCAGAAATCCGCGAGATGGGGCGCGCGACGCAAGGCGTGACGCTGATCGACATCGAGGATGGCGACACGCTGGCCGGCGTCCAGCGGATCGTGGAGGCCGAGGTCGATAATGGAATCGACGGCAACGGCAGCACGATCGTCGTGGCTGCGGCGCTGGAGCAGCAGTCCGACGCGGGCGATGCGGCGGTCAGCGACGGACAGGCCGACGAACCGGATCCAGACGAGCGTTGAGCGCTTACCTGGTCCTGTCGCTCACAGGGAGCGATCGGCACCTCGTCGGCGGAACACGACAACGGCGATCATCAGCAGTGCCGCGGCCGCGTAGCTGGAGTTGCCTTCGGTATCGTCGTCAGCGGGTACGCTGGACAGCCGCGTGATCGCCACCGGCTTGATCGCGGACTGAGCTGTCGCCGACTGAGTCAGTGCCGACTGGGCGATCGCCGTTTGGGCAATCGCCGATTGAGCCAGCAGTGATTGAGCCATTGGCGCTTGGGCGATCATCGACTTATCAGCAGTCAACTTCATGTCAGTGACGGCTTCGGCCAGCGCCTCGGGCGCAAAAGCGGCATTGATCGTGGATACGGCCAGCGCCTGGGGCGCAAAAGCGGCATCGATCGTGGATACGCTCCGATCCACGGTCGCGATGGTTTCGGCAGCCACAACGGGTGGCGTCAGCTCGGACGCCAGGACTCCCGTTGCGGCGGCCGAAATCCAGGCGGCGAGAAGAGTACTTCGCATGAATAATCGAGTCGCGGCAGTGTTGAAGGTCAATGTTGCGGAACGAACGGCATTCGCGCCGTGAACTACTGCTCGGGACCGGAAGATTCGGGATAAAACGAAGAACTCACGCACGATCGAGATGATTAATGCAAGATCGGGACCATGAAGACACGTTGTTGTCGAACCGTACCTGCTATCGACGCAAACGGTCGAGCGAAACGTCCTCCTCTGAGGGGAAACGGTCGAACAGCCCGTTCGATGACAATGTCGATCGCAAACGAATGCGCAGCAAGGTGAATGGAAGTGACTGAAAGTTCGGCGGCGGCCGCCGGCCAGGGACATCAGGACAACGAGCGCACATCCAGCGAACTCGCGCGCATTCGCGCCGCGATCGATGCGGTCGACGAACGCCTGCTCGATCTGCTCGGCGAGCGCGCCCGACTCGCGCTCGCGGTCGGCAGCGTCAAGGCGGTCGACAGCGCACCGGTCTACCGGCCCGAACGCGAAGCCCAGGTCGTGGCACGATTGATCAGCCGCAACAGTGGTCCGCTCGCGGCGGCCGGTGTCGAGGCGATCTGGCGCGAGATCATGTCCGCTTGCCGCGGACTCGAACGTCGGCCAACGGTCGCCTACCTCGGCCCGGCCGGAACCTTCTCGGAACAGGCGATGCATCAGCGCTTCGGCGCCGATGTCGCTGGCGTCGGCTGTCCGTCGATCGACGAAGTCTTTCGTGCCACCGAGGCCGGCAACGTCGATTTCGGGATCGTGCCGGTCGAGAACTCGACCGAGGGTGCGGTCAACCGGACGCTGGATCTGCTGCAGCAGAGCCCGTTGCTGGTGTCGGGCGAGATTACCGTCCTGGTTCGGCACATCCTGATGACGGCCAGCGGGAACATGACGGGCATTGCGCGGATCTGCGCCCATCCGCAGGCCCTCGCGCAATGCGCCGGCTGGCTGAACCGCAACCATCCGACGATCGAGCGGGCGTCGGTCTCGAGCAATGCCGAGGGTGCCCGCCTCGCCGCTGCCGATCCGACGGTCGCTGGGATCGCCGGCCAAGCCGCGCTCGAGCGCTATGCGCTCAAGGCCGTGGCCGAGGGCATTCAGGACGATCCGTCGAATCGCACCAGGTTCCTCGTGATTGGTCAGTATCGCTGCAGTCCGACGGGCAGGGACCAGACGTCGTTGATCCTGTCGGTGCCCGATCGCGCCGGGGCGCTGCATGCGTTGATCGAGCCCCTGGCCCGGCACGGTGTTTCGATGAAGCGCTTCGAATCGCGTCCCGCGCGCCAGTACGGATGGACGTACTACTTCCACATCGACCTGATCGGTCACGAGGCCGATCCGCCGGTGGCTGCTGCGCTGGCCGAACTGAAGGCGCGAGCCGCACTCTACAAGTCGCTGGGCTCCTATCCGACGGCCAGTGCGGCCGAGGGGGGCGACAATGAACGAACCCCGGGCCCATGGCCGGCAAACAGATGAATGCAAAGCCGATGAGCAACAAAGCGGGCACGTCGAGTCCGACGGACGCCCCATCCGCGAAGCCGGTGAACTCCGTCGTCGGCTACGCACCGGACTACATCAAGGCGATCGCACCGTACCAGCCGGGTCGACCGATCGACGAAGTGGCCCGCGCCTACGGCCTCGATCCGTCGCGGATCATCAAGCTGGCCTCGAACGAGAATCCGCTCGGGATGCCCGACAGCGCGCGCCGGGCTGCGGTCGATGCGATGGTCGAGGTCGGTCGCTACCCCGACGGCAATGGGTTCGATCTCAAGCAGGCGCTGGCTGCGCGCCATCGCGTGCCGCTCGAATGGCTGACCCTGGGCAACGGCTCGAATGACATCCTCGAACTCGTTGCGCGTGCGCTGTGCAGGCCCGGTGAGTCGATCGTGTTCTCGGAGTACGCCTTCGCCGTCTATCCGCTGGCGACGATGGCTGTTGGCGCGCGGCCGATCGTCGTGCCGGCGCGCGAGTTCGGCCATGACCTGAATGCGATGGCGGACGCAGTGACCGACGACACGCGCGTGATGTTCGTGGCCAACCCGAACAACCCGACGGGTACGTTCGCGCCGGGCGAGGCGGTGCGAAGGTTGCTCGAGCGCGTGCCGGCGCGTGTCGCCGTGGTGCTCGACGAGGCTTATACCGAGTACCTCGAGCCGGCGCAGCGCTACGACTCGATCGGCTGGGTCCGGACCTTTCCGAACCTGATCGTTTCACGCACCTTCTCCAAGGCGTTCGGGCTTGCCGGCCTGCGCGTCGGATTCGGCGTGGCGCAGGCGGCGCTCACCGATCTGCTGAACCGGGTGCGCCAGCCGTTCAACGTCAATGTCGCCGCCCAGGCGGCGGCGCTGGCCGCGTTGGCCGATGTTGCATTCCTCGAGCGCAGCCGGCAGATCAACCGCGCGGGCCTCGACCAGTTACAGCAGGGATTCGCGGCACTGGGGCTGCGCTACGTGCCGTCATGCGCCAACTTCGTCCTGGTCGAGGTCGGCGACGCCGTCCGGGTCAACGAGGCACTGCTCGAGGCCGGGATCATCGTTCGCCCGGTCGCGAACTATGGCCTGCCCACGTGGTTGCGGATCACCGCCGGCCTGCCCAAGGAGAACGCCGCGCTGCTCGAGGCGCTCGCCCGGATCGTGCGTGTTTGAACGCGTCGCGATCATCGGGACCGGACTGATCGGCGGATCGTTCGCGGCGGCGTTCCGACAGCGCGGTCTGGCCCGCCACGTGGTCGGCTTCTCGCCGGCCGATGGCGAGCGTGCGCTGCGCGCGGGCCTGGTCGACGCGCTGGCCGATGACCTGGCCACGGCGGTCGCCGGCGCCGATCTCGTCGTCCTCGCGGCGCCGGTCTCGGTCAATGTCCACCTGGTCTCCGACCTCGGCGGCACGCTCGCCGACGCTGCGCTCGTGACCGACCTGTCGAGCGTCAAGGCGCCGGTGGCGCGCGCCGCCGTGGCGGCGCTCGGGCCGGCGCTGCCGCGCTATGTCCCGAGCCATCCGATCGCCGGTGGCGAACGCAGCGGCCCCGAGGCGGCCGACGCGGCGCTGTTCGAGGGCCGGACGGTCATCGTCTCACCGCTGCTGCAGAGCGACCCGGCGGCGGTCGAGCAGGTCGAGCGCCTGTGGCAGGCGATCGGCGCGGTCACGCGGCGGCTCGATGTCGAGACTCACGACCGGGTCTACGCCTCGGTCTCGCACTGGCCTCATGCGGTCGCCTTCGCGCTTGCCGCGACCATGGGCGCCGACCTGACCGAGCCCGACTCGACAGCGCTCGTCGGCCCGGGACTGCGCGACATGACGCGGATCGCGATGTCGGACCCCGCACTCTGGGCCGACATCCTTCTGGCCAACGCCGGACCGGTCGAGCGTTGCGCCGCGGCCTTCGACGAACAGTTGGTGCGGATCCGGGACGCGCTCGCTGCCGGCGACCGCGACGCGTTGGTGGCCCGATTCGCCGCGGCCGCGCGCTGGCGCCAACGGATCGGCGGCGAACGCGACGAGCGGGCTCGATCTCGTCCCGCGACGCGGCGGCCGCCGGCTTCGGGCCGCTAGCGCAGCCGTCGGCTTCGGGCCGCTAGCGCAACCGCCGGATCAGGCTCGACGTGTCCCAGCGGTTTCCGCCCATCTTCTGGACGTCGGCGTAGAACTGGTCGACCAGCGCCGCCACGGGCAACTGCGCGCCGTTGCGTCGTGCCTCGTCGAGACAGAGCGACAGGTCCTTGCGCATCCAGTCGACGGCGAAGCCGAAGTCGAACTGGTCGTCGACCATCGTGACACCGCGGTTGTCCATCTGCCACGACTGGGCCGCTCCCTTGCCGATGACCTCCAGCACCTGCTTCATGTCGAGGCCTGCGGCCTGGCCGAACGCGATCGCTTCGGCGAGCGCCTGGATGAGGCCGACAGCGGCGATCTGGTTGACCATCTTGGCCAACTGGCCGCTGCCACTCGGGCCGAGCCGTGTGACCGCACGGGCGAAGGCCAGCGCCACTGGACGGATTCGGTCGAATGCGGCCTGGTCGCCGCCGCACATGACCGTCAGTGCACCGTTGACGGCACCCGCCTCGCCCCCCGACACCGGGGCGTCGATGAAGTCGACGCCGCGCTCGGCAGCGGCCGCCGCCAGTTCGCGCGCGACGGCGGCCGAAGCCGTGGTGTGATCGACGAATGCGGCGCGCCGCTCCATCGCGGCGAGCGCGCCGTCGGCGCCGAGCACGACGCTGCGCAGGTCGTCGTCGTTGCCGACGCAGCAGAACACGATCGCGGCCCCGGCAGCGGCTTCGCGCGGCGTAGCGGCCGCCGTGCAGCGACCGCCGGCGCCGTGTTCCCCGACCCAACGCTGACGCTTGGCTGCCGTCCGGTTGTAGACCGTCACCGCATGGCCGGCCGCGGCGAGATGGCCCGCCATCGGATAGCCCATCACGCCGAGGCCGAGGAAAGCGACGCGCTGCGATGGCACGTCGGCGTAGGAGCGTGCCGCCATGTCAGAACCCGGCGGCGTGGCCATCGCGCCGGCTGTCGCTGGCCGCGACGTAGCCAGCCACGGCCGGGTCGCCGAGCCGCCAGATGAACTGGCCCGAACCGTAGTCCATGTAGCTGTCCGCCGTGTCCGTCAGGTGGTGGCCGAGGTCAGCGAGCCCCTCGCCCACGGCCGCGGGCATCGTCGGCTCGAGGTCGACGTCGAGCCCGCGCTGGACCTTGAATCGGGGTGCATCGCAGGCGGCCTGCGGGTTCTGGCCCCAGCAGAGGATTCGCAGCAGTGTCTGCAGGTGCCCTTGCGGCTGGATGTTGCCGCCCATGACGCCGAAGCTCATCTGCGGCTCGTTGCCCACCGTGAGGAACCCCGGGATGATGGTCTGGAATGGGCGCTTGCGCGGCGCCACGCAGTTCACGTGCGCGCGATCGGTGGTGAAGCCGGTCCCACGGTTCTGCAGCGATACGCCGGTACCCGGGACGACGATGCCCGAGCCGAAGCCCATGTAGTTCGACTGGATGAAGCTCACCATCATGCCTTCGCGGTCCGCTGCGGTCAGGTAGATGGTTCCGCCCCCCGGAGGCTGGCCGGGGCCGAAGTCCGTGGCCCGGTCGCGGCGGATCAGCCGCGCGCGCTCGGCCAGGTAGCCGGCATCGATCAGCGTCTCGGGGCGCACCCGCATGTGCGCCGGATCGGCAACGTGCTGGTAGACATCGGCGAACGCGCACTTCATCGCTTCGATCAGCAGGTGTCGCGCCTCGACGCTGTCCGGGTCGAGCGACTCGAGGCCGAGCTCGCGCAGCATGCCGATGGCCATCAGGGCCGCGATGCCCTGGCCGTTCGGCGGAATCTCGTGCAGCCGGTAGTCGCCCCAGGGCACGGACAGCGTCTGGACCCACTCGGGGCGGTAATCGGCGAGGTCGTCGGCCGCGAGGCAGCCGCCGTTCTGCCGGCTGTGCGCGACCAGTGCCGCCGCCGTCTGGCCGGCGTAGAAATCGCGACCGCTGGTGGCGGCGATACGCTCGAGCGTGGCCGCCGCCCCGCGCGGCACATAGTGCTCGCCGATCAGCGGTGCCCGACCGCGGGGCATGAAGTGTTCGGCGAAGCCGGGCTGGTCCTTCAACTCGGCGACCTGGTTGGCCCATTTGCGCCCGACGATGGCCGAGATCGCAAACCCGTCACGGGCATAGCGGATGGCGGGCGCCATCAGGTCGGCGAAGGCGAGCTTGCCGAAGCGTTCGTGCAAGGCCCCCCAACCGGCCACGGCGCCGGGGACGCTGACGCTGTTCCAGCCGCGCTTGGGCATCTTGCCGCCATTGACACGGTCGAAATACGCCGGGTCCCAGGCCTTCGGCGCCCATCCCGAGGCGTTGAGCCCGTGCAGGGCATCACCGTCCCAGACAATGGCGAAGCAGTCCGAGCCGAGGCCGTTCGACACCGGCTCGGTCAGCGCGATGACGGCCGCAGCCGCCACGGCCGCATCGATCGCGGAACCGCCGCGTTGCAGGATCGCGAGGCCGGCCTGGGCGGCGAGTGGCTGCGAGGTGGCGACGATATCGCGTGCGAACACCGGTGTCCGCAGCGTCGGGTAGGGGTT
>JBEVJQ010000276.1:0-5117 GCA_040510055.1 Burkholderiaceae bacterium
CGCGCGGTTGACCGGCAGCAGCAGGTAGTCATGGCGCGACGAGATGACGGTCCGGCGGCTCACTTCTTGGCGCCTCGCTTCTTCGTCGGTTCGCCGCCGTCCGGCGGTGGCGGCGGGACGGTGCTGGTGTCGACCTGCAGGATCACCAGCATCCGGTCGTTCTGCACGGAGGCCGCCGGCTCGACCAGCACCTTGATCAGGTCGTTCTTGTCGCCGCGGTCGATCGCGAGGATCTTGCCGACCGGCAACCCCGGCGGATAGATCTTGTCGAGCCCGGAGGTGACCAGCAGGTCACCCTCGCGGATGTCGACGGTCGAGGCCAGGTAACGCAGTTCCATCCGGCCGCCGCCGGCACCGCCGAAGGCCACGGTCCGCAGTCCGGTGCGCTGGACCTGGACGGGGACGGCGATGTCGCGATCGGTGACCAGCGTCATCTCGCTCGAGAACTGGAATACACGCGTCATCTGCCCGACCAGGCCGCGGGCGTCGATCACCGGCTGGCCGGCGGCAATCTGCTGGTTGAGTCCCTTGTCGAGCACCAGGCGGCGCGAGTACGGGTCGCGGGTTTCGTAGAGCACTTCGGCCAGTACCGAATGGACGACAGCACGTTCGCGGGCACCGGCCAGTTCACGAAGCTGGCGGTTCTCTTCGGCGAGCTGTTCGACCTGGAGCAGGGCGCGGGCGTTGAGCGCCTCGACGCGGCGCAACTCTTCGTTCTCGGCCCGCAATCGCGAGACTTCGGCGACGTAGTCAGTGGTACTGGCGACGAGGTCGCGCGGCACCTGCGCGGTCCGCTGGACCGGGTAGAGGACATTGCCGATCCCCTGGCGCAGACCGGACAACGCGTTCATTCGCGAGTCGACGATCATCACGATGAGGGCCGCGAGGCCGAAGAAGAACAGCCGGGCGTTGGCCGACGGCCCCTGCCTGAAGAATGGCGGCGGGCTTCGATCCATGGCGGCCCGCGGCCCCGCCGCTCACTCGCTGGCGAAGATGGTGCCGAGCTTGTCCATCCGCTCGAGCGCCATCCCGCAGCCGCGGACCACGCAGGTCAGCGGATCGTCGGCGATCAGGACCGGCAGGCCGGTCTCTTCGATCAGCAGCCGGTCGAGGTCACGCAACAGCGCGCCGCCGCCGGTCAGCATGATCCCGCGCTCGGTGATGTCGGCACCGATCTCGGGCGGCGTCTGCTCGAGCGCGATCTTCACCGCCGAGACGATCTGGTTCAGCGGGTCGGTCAGCGCTTCGAGGATTTCGTTCGACGAGATCCGGAACGAGCGCGGAATGCCTTCGGACAGATTGCGGCCCTTGACCTCGATCTCCTTGATCTCGGTACCGGGGAACGCCGAGCCGATGTCCTTCTTGATGCCTTCGGAGGTGCTTTCGCCGATCAGCATCCCGTAGTTGCGGCGGATGTAGTTGATGATCGCATCGTCGAACTTGTCGCCGCCGACCCGAATCGAGCTGGCGTGGACGCTGCCGCCGAGCGAGATCACGCCGACCTCGGTGGTGCCACCGCCGATATCGACCACCATCGAGCCGGTGGCTTCCGATACCGGGAGCCCGGCACCGATTGCCGCCGCCATCGGCTCCTCGATCAGGAACACCTGCGAGGCGCCGGCGCCGAGCGCCGACTCGCGGATCGCACGGCGCTCGACCTGGGTCGAGCCGCACGGCACGCAGATGATGATCCGCGGGTTCGGCGCGAAGATCGAACCCGGGTGAACCATCCGGATGAATTGCTTGAGCATCTGCTCGGTGACGGTGAAATCGGCGATCACGCCGTCCTTCATCGGGCGGATGGCCTCGATATTGCCCGGGACTTTGCCGAGCATGACCTTGGCCTCCTGGCCCACGGCGGCGATGGTCCGCTTGCCGCTCGGACCGCCTTCCTGACGGATCGCGACCACCGACGGCTCGTTCAGGACGATGCCCTTGCCCCGCATGTAGATCAGCGTGTTGGCCGTTCCCAGGTCGATGGCCAGATCATTGGAGAAGTACTTGCGGATGAAGCCCAGCATGGTTGACATCCCGTCGGCTGGCCGATTGCCTGGCGGGTGCCCGGCACGATCGGCGCCTCGAAACTTGTCATCGAAAGCTCAGAGTAAGCTCTTCGAGGCGAGCCGATCTTACTCTATACTCCATTGATATCTTTACCCTTTTGCCGTGGGCGGCGGCTGAGCGGACGAAACCGCGGAGCCGACGGGCGGCGACTGACGCAAATCAGACACCGGCGTTGCTGCGGCCCGGCCCCGATCCGGTACCACCCCATCGCGACATTGGCAGACACCCCGGCCGATCGATCGGCCTCGCATTCACCAACGCTGGCCCTGTCCGACATCGACCGGCTGGCGCGGCTCGCCCGGATCGAGATCAGCGGTGACGAGCGCGCGTACATGCTCGACCAGCTCAATCGGGTGTTCAGTGTCCTCGAGCAACTGCGCTCGGTCGATACCGCCGGGGTCGAGCCGATGACGCATCCGCAGGCCGAAGGCTTGCGCGAGCGTCCGGATGTCGTCACCGAGCCCGATCGCCGCGAGGACAATCAGCGGATGGCGCCCGCCGTGGCCGACGGGCTCTATCTCGTGCCGCGGGTGATCGAGTGAGCCGCAAGGTTTCTTGGTGAGCGATCCGGCGGAGCGCTCCGCGCTCGAGCTGCGGCTGGACCTGCACGCGCGGCGGTGCTCGGCCGAGCAACTGGCCCGCGAGGGTCTGGAGCGGATCGCTGCCAGCGGCCTCAATGCCTTCCTCGACGTGCAGCCCGAGCTGACCCTGGCGCAGGCGCGGGCGGCCGACGACCGGCTGGCGACGATCGCGCGGGCCGGCGACGACTGGCGAACGACGCCGCTGCTCGGCGTGCCGATCGCTCACAAGGACATCTTCGTCACCCGAGGCTGGAAGTCGACCGCCGGTTCGCGGATGCTGGCCGATTACGTCAGCCCGTTCGATGCCGCCGTCGTCGAGCGGCTGGCCGCGGCTGGTGCCGTCACCCTCGGCAAGACGCACTGCGACGAATTCGCCATGGGGTCGGCCAACGAGAATCCGCACTTCGGGCCGGTCCGCAATCCCTGGGACGAGTCCCGGATTTCCGGCGGCTCGTCGGGCGGGTCGGCTGCTGCCGTGGCGGCCGGGCTCGTGGCGCTGGCGACCGGAACCGATACCGGGGGATCGGTGCGCCAGCCGGCGGCGATGTGCGGCGTCACCGGGATCAAGCCGACCTATGGCCGGGTCTCGCGCGACGGGATGATCGCGTTCGCGAGCAGCCTCGACCAGGCCGGCGCGATCGGTCGCGATGCGCGCGACTGCGCGCTGCTGCTCGCGGCGATGGCTGGCTTCGATGCCCGCGACTCGACCAGCCTCGAGACGGCGGTACCGGACTGGCTCGGCGAACTCGCCGTTGCCGATCCTGCGACGGCGCAACCGCTCGCCGGACTCAGGATCGGCCTGCCCGACGAATTCTTCGGCGCTGGCGTCGACGACGGTGTCCTCGCCGCGGTTCGGCAGGGCCTGTCGGCGCTCGTGGCACTGGGGGCCACGGCGCGTCCGATCCGACTGCCGCGGACCGACCTCGCGATCCCGGCTTACTACACGATCGCCCCGGCCGAGGCCTCGAGCAACCTGTCACGGTTCGACGGCGTGCGCTACGGTCATCGCGCTAGCCGCTATGCCGACCTCGACGACATGTATGCCAGGACGCGCGCCGAAGGCTTCGGCGCCGAGGTCAAGCGCCGGATTATCGTCGGCACCTACGTGCTGTCTCATGGCTACTACGACGCCTACTACGTCAAGGCCCAGCAACTGCGGCGGCTGATCGCCGATGACTTCCGCACGGCGTTCGCCGAGGTCGACGTCATTGCCGGACCGGTGGCGCCGACGACGGCGTGGCGGATCGGCGAGCAGACCGACGATCCGGTCAGCAACTACCTGGCCGATATCTTCACCCTGCCGGCTTCGCTCGCGGGATTGCCGGCGATGTCGGTGCCGTGCGGTGCCGACGCCGGCGGCCTGCCGGTCGGGTTGCAGCTGATTGCGCCGTGGCTCGAGGAAGGTCGGCTGCTCCGTTGTGCGGCGGCGTTGCAGCAGACGACCGACTGGCATCGCGCGCGAGCGGGTCGGCCGGCGGCGCCGGCCGCGAGTCCCGGCGGAGCGGCAGGGTGACGGCGCGTCCTTCGACCGCCCGGGTCGCCGCCGCGCTCTGCGCTGCGCTGCTGCTCGGATCATGCGCGCTGTTCGATGGTGGCGGTGGCGGTGGCGGTGGCGGTCGCGGTCGCACGACGCGTGGCGTCCTGCTCCACCCGGACCGCTTCGCCGGCACCTTCAACGGGTTCTGCGACCAGCGCGAGGAAGACGGCTTCCAGGAGCGGGCGTCGCTGCGCGTCGTCGACCGCAAGGTCCAGGCGCTCAGCTGGCAGACTGTCGTCGATCGCCGCGGCAGCTGCGCATTCGACCTCGACGAATTCCGCCAGACACGGACCCAGCCGCATCTCGAGCTGGCCGCCAACGACGGTACCGGATGCAGACTGCTGGTCTACCAGGATGCGCGGCGGGTGACCCTGGCCCACGCCAACTGCAGCAGGCGCTGTACCCCCGGCATCTACGATCAGGCCTGGCCGGTGATGTTCGATCCGGCGTCGGGCCACTGCGCGACCCTCGACCGATGACAGCGACCGACGCCGTTCCCGCCGGGTGGGAGGTCGTGATCGGCCTCGAGACCCATACTCAGCTCGCCACCCGTTCGAAGATCTTCTCCGGCGCTGCGACCGCATTCGGCGCAGCCCCCAACACCCAGGCGTGCGCTGTCGACCTGGCGCTGCCGGGGGTGCTGCCCGTGGTCAACAGCGCCGCCGTCGAATGCGCGATCCGGTTCGGCCTGGCGGTCGGCGCGACGATCACGCCGCGCTCGGTGTTCGCACGCAAGAACTATTTCTATCCGGACCTGCCCAAGGGCTATCAGATCAGCCAGTACGAGACGCCGGTCGTTGCCGGCGGCGCCATCGAGATCTTGGTCGGCGAAGCGCTGCGCGAGATCCGGCTGACTCGCGCGCACCTCGAGGAGGATGCCGGCAAGTCACTGCACGAGGACTATCGCGGCCAGACCGGTATCGACCTGAATCGGG
>JBEVJQ010000277.1:0-7962 GCA_040510055.1 Burkholderiaceae bacterium
CTCGACCGAAGCGAACCCGCACTTTTAAGCCTGGCTCTGCCTTCTGCTCTCGTTGGCGGCGGATGTTGCATTCGCCAACAGGAGGCACAGGCGATCATCCTGACGATTGATGCACGATCGCCAGTGCCGACTCGCCGGCGTATCCGTCCCGACGGACCCGTGCGATCGGCGCCGCTCTATTTCCCGGCAGGGGCTGCCGGCGCCGGAGTGACCGCCACGGCGAGCGCTTCGGTGTACACCACTTCGACCTGGTCGCCCACCTGGACCACCTTGAAGTGGTCGCGATTCTGCACCTGCAGGACAACGACATTGCCCCGCGGTCCCTTCAAGGAAATCGTGCCGCCCTTCGGATCTACGGCAACCACATCGGCAAGCGCACTGACTTCACGTCCGACAACGCCACCCGGACGAGCCCCGGGCTGAGCGCGGGCCCCTGCTACGGTTTCAGTCGCGCCGCCTGGCAACTTCCCGCCCGGCGCGTTGGCTTTCCTGAGATCCAGGGTCAGCGCCTCCTGATATCGAGCAGTAACCGTATCGCCCACCCGGATCTGGTCGAAGTTCTTTACTTCACTGCCTGCGATGACATCCAGAGTCCTTCCCTGCTCCCCCTTGAGCGTCACGCTACGTGTCGTCTTGTCAATCGCGACGACCGTCGCGCGTATCTCGGACACCGAAATCGCCGAAGCTCTCCCTGCCTCGCTCGCTACCGTCACCCTCCCTGCCTCGCTCGCTACCATCGGCGTCCCTGCCGGCGGATCCTGGGCACACGACGCTTGCAGGACAAGGGTGATAAATGCTGCGGCAAGAAACAAGGTTGCTTTCCACACGCTAGTTCTCCTGGCGGTTGCTTGGGTTCGATCGACGTTCCCTGAGGGTGATCGATGAAGGCCGTCGAGACACGCTCACAGGTTGCCTGTGGCAATCACCCCGTCGCACGAATCTAGTATAGGCACAGCGGCGACGAAATTGGTCCTTAGTCCCACAGCGGGGGCCGCGCCCCGGTCGATGTCTTCGCACCAATGACGGGCCAACTTGCCCGCCCGGTCAAAGGCCGGAGGCTTGGCATCGTTGAGCACACCCAACGACTGGTACTGCTGGCGCGTCCCTTCGACCCGGCATCGCAAATTGCACGTAACCTCGCCTGCACTGTCGCGGCGCTTTCTTTGCGGACGCAGGTTTTTGCCTTCACACTGCAGGGGTTGCAGGTTCGACCCCTACACGTCCACCGGGTCGCAGCAGCGCCCGGCCAAACTCTCCAGCCTCCATAGACGACCCGCCCGTGTCCGCCCCATCGACAAAGTCGCCAACGGTCGCTCTCGACTGGGGTACTTCCAACCTGCGCGCCTTCCTGATCGCACCCGACGGATCGGTCCGGGATCAGCGCGTTCGACCGTGGGGAATCCTGCGGCTGCCCGAGCCCATCGGCGATCCGCGGTCGACCCCGAGGACGACGCAGTACGACGCGGCACTCGCCGGCATTGCCGGGGACTGGCTGGCGACCTGGCCGACGGCGTGGCTGCTGGCCTGCGGGATGGTCGGCAGTCGCCAGGGCTGGCGCGAAGCGCGCTACCTGCCGGTGCCGGCGGATCCGGCGGAGATCGCCGCGGCCGCCGTCGACGTGACCACGGCGACCGATCGGGTCCTGCGGATCCTCCCCGGCCTCAGCCAAGGCAGTCGGGCGAGCCAGCCCGGCGGTCGTCAGTCCCCCCCTCCGGACGTGATGCGCGGCGAAGAGACGCAGGTCGTCGGCGCCCTCGGCCGGCAGCCGGGGCTGGCCGATGACGCCTGGCTGGTCCTGCCGGGGACGCACTCCAAATGGGTCCGGGTGGTCGCCGGCCGAATCACCGGCTTCGCGACCCATCTGACCGGCGAGCTGTTCGATGTCCTGGGCCGGCACACCATTCTGTCGCAGTCGATCTCGGCACCGGTCGCCGTTGCTGGCCAAGTGCCAGCCGGCGGGCAGAACGACGAGGTCCGCGGTTTTGCCATCGGCGTGGGCCTGGCCGCCGAGGGCGAAAACAGCCTCTCGAACCTGTTGTTCGGCATTCGGGCGCGCACGTTGCTCGAGGACTGCAGTCCGGTCACCGCCCGGGGCTTGTTGTCGGGCATCCTGGTCGGGCACGAGATCAATGTCGCCGTGCCGGCCGTACGGCGCACGGCGTCGCCGGTGGTGCTGATCGGCGAGCCGGCGCTGTGCGAGCGCTATCGCAACGCGCTGGCCCTGGTCGGCATGACGGTTGCAGCCGTCATGGACAACACCGCTGCCGACGGGATGTTCCGCTTCGCGCTGGAACTCGACGCGGCCCGGACTGACTGAAGAGGGGCGTGCGGCAACCGGGAGGGACCATGGCGCTGACTGATCTGCGCAGGGACTACGATCGCGACGAACTGGACGAGACGAAGGCATCGTCGGTGCCGCTCGAACAGTTCCAGCGCTGGCTCGACGAAGCGATCGCAGCCAAACTGCCGGAGCCGTCGGCGATGACGCTGGCCACGGTTTCGGCCGAGGGCCTGCCGTCGACCCGAATCGTCCTGCTCAAGGGTTGCGACGATCGCGGGCTGGTCTGGTACACGAACTACCAGAGTCGCAAGGGGCGTGAACTCGCCGAGCGTCCGCACGCCGCGCTGCAATTCCACTGGGTCGAGCTCGAGCGTGTCGTGCGCATCGAAGGGCCGGTCGCCCAGGTCGGCTACGCCGAGTCCGATGCCTACTTTGCCAGTCGCCCGCTGGCCTCGCGGATCGGTGCCTGGGCGTCGCCGCAGAGCGAGGTGATCGCCGGGCGCACCGCGCTCGTGGCCAAGGCCGCCGAATACGGGCTCAAGTTCGGTCTCCATCCGCCGCGGCCGCCGCATTGGGGCGGCTACCGGTTGACGCCGCGGCGCTGGGAGTTCTGGCAGGGGCGGCAGTCGCGCCTCCACGATCGGCTCTGCTACCGCGTCGACGAAAACGGCCACTGGCTGCGCGAGCGCCTGGCGCCCTGAGCGCGCGCACTCGTCACGTTCCGGCGGCGGTCAATAGCAGACGCGTGCGCTCCACAGCGCCGGCGGTCGCCACAGACCGCGCACCCAGTCAATGGAAATGGGCGTTTCCCGCCGCCGGTTCTTCCGGCGTCTCGACGTGGACGATCTCGTTGGCCGGATTCGGATAGAGCGGCGCGCCGCAGTCCTCGCAGAATTCGGGCTCGGTCACGTCGGACCAGACCCGGATGTGCTCGATCCCGGCCTCGCGCAGGACTTCGCGGATGCGGTCGACCGGTGATGGTTCGTCGAGTTCCGATTCGCTGCCGAGCAGCGGCCAGACCACGCCGCGGACCACCTCCTCGGCATCATCGACCGTGAGCCCGATCCGGTATTCGTCGATCCGCTCGTCGCCGAACGCGGCTATTGTCGCGCGAATGCGCGGGGCCTCGATCGACAGCGCATGTGTCAGCGAATGGACGGCGGCATTGATCGCATAGGGGCGCACGCGCCGGTCGGACTCGCGCAAGTTGATGTGATAGGCATCGGGCAGCAGGCATTCGAAGCCGCAGCCCGGCAGCAGCGGCTCGATCAGCGGCCGCGCCCGGGCGACCCATTGCTCGAGGCACTGGACCCGGGTCTGGCCGGTGCCGGCGGCTGCCACTGTGGTCCCGGTAGCGACACCGGCGCCGGCCGCGGTAGCGGCGGCCACTGCACCGCCTCGGCCCGAGGCCCCCGCCCCGGCGACGGCGCTCAACTGCCACCGGAACAGCGGCTGCAGCGGGTCGGCAGCCGTGACCGCGCCAATCAGGAACCGCGTGTCGGCGAGCATCTCCGCGCTGTCGGGCAGCGAACGAAAATCGATCCGCGGCTCGGACTGGCCGCGGGCGGCGTTGGTCAGACGCCGCGTCAATCGCCGCAGTTCGCTGAATTCGCGTGGCATCTGGTCGAGGCTGTAGAGCCACGGCAACATGCGGAAGCCGACACCGGGCGCGAGCACCAGATCGCGCCAGATCTGCGCCAACTGTTCCGCGACGGGTGCCGGAATCACCCCGGCCGGGATCGCGAACCGCGTCCAGACCACGAGGGGCGCAGAGACCAGCAGGCCGAAATACGGCTGCGCCTCGGGCCTGCGCGGCATCGTGGCCTCGTCGATCGACTCGGCGGCATGTTCGGCCGACTCGATCAGCGCGGCATAGGCCTCGCCATCGGTCTGGTTCAGCCGCTCGAGCGCGCTCGACAACGATGAGCCGTGCGGCGAGTCGAGCGAACGGTCGATCAACCGCGACAACTGCGCTTCCCAGAACCGGTCTTCGGAGCGGCTACCCGAATGGGCAAGGCCCAGCGCCGCAGCCACCATGCTCTCGGCATCGGGTGACAACTGCGCCGACCGGTCGCGGGTGCGGTGCGTACTGCGCGTTTCCTTGTTGGCCATTCCGTCAGTTTAACGGAACCGCATATCCGCGCTCCCTAAGCCGCCCGTTCACGATTCGATCAGTCCGGCCTCCTGCCAGATTGGCGCGCGACTGGTCTGGGCAGCCATCAGCGCGAGCATTGCCTGGTGGGCCGCGTACTCGGCGGCGCTCGGCAACCGGACGATCAACGCCGGCGGTGGCCAGCCGGGCTCGTCGGCTGCGCCGGTACCGCCATCGGCGGCTCCGACGTCGGTGTCGATCTCGATCATCCCCTGGCCCCGGGTCATCGACAGATAGACCTCGGCCAGCAATTCGGCATCGAGCAGGGCGCCGTGCAGGGTCCGGTGACGGTTGGGCACCATCAGCCGCTCGCACAGTGCATCGAGCCCGTTGCGCTTTCCGGGGTAGCGCTCCTTGGCCAGCGCGAGGCTGTCGGTGACGACGTGGCAATGTGAACGGAACGGCCCGCGACCGAGCCGGGCCAGTTCGGCATCGAGAAACCCGACGTCGAAGGCGGCGTTGTGGATCACGATCTCGGCGCCGGTGCAGAACTCGAGCAACCGCTCGACGATGTCGGCGAACCGCGGCTTGTCGCGCAGGTCGTCGAGCGTCTTGCCGTGCACCCGCGTCGCGCCCTCGTCGATGGCGCGCTCCGGATTGAGGTAGAGGTGCAGGTTGTTATAGGTGAGCCGACGGTTGACGACTTCGACGCAACCGATCTCGATGATCCGATGACCGCTCTCGCACTCGAGGCCGGTGGTTTCAGTGTCCAAAGCGATCAGGCGCATCGGCGGATTATATTTGCCGCGACCCGGGCGACCGCGGCGCACCTTCGAATTGCAGCGGCCCTCAGTGTGTCGGCGGCGACACGGCCTCGGTGCAGGCCGGCATCGTCCCGCGGGCATCGACCTGCACCGTGACGTGGTCGATGGCGTAGCGGTCGCGCAACCGCGCGGCGACGAGCGCGGGCAGTGCCAATGGATCGGCTCCTTCGGCGGGCGTCACGTGAACGGTTGCGACGCTGCTCTCGTCGGTCAGGGTCCAGGCGTGGAAATGGCCGGCCTCGGCGATGCCGGGCAGGTTCGCCAGGTCCGACTCGGCGGCGCGCGCGTCAACGCCGTGGGGCACGGCTTGCAACAACACGCGGATCGACTCGGACACCAGTGTCCAGGCCGAGCGGACGACCAGCGCAGCGACCAGCACAGAGAGGATCGGATCGATCGGCGTCCATCCGGTCTGGATGATGACCAGCGCTGCCACGATCGCGCCGGCCGAACCCAGCAGGTCGCCAAGCACATGGAGGAAGGCGCCGCGCAGGTTACTGTCGCCGCGGTGGCCGCCGCGCAGGATCAGCGCCCCGGCGATGTTCACCGCCAGCCCGATCGCCGCCACGACCAGCATGGGGCCGGCGAGGACGCCTGCCGGCGTGTGCAGTCGGCCGATCGCCTCCCAGACGATCCAGCCGACCAGCAGCAACAGCGCCGCGCCGTTGGCCAGCGCCGCGAGCACTCGGACGCGGTGAAAGCCGTAGGTCCGCGTCGCGTCGGCAGCCCGGGCCGCGACCCGGTAGGCGACCAGTGCCAGCAGCAGCGCGGCAGCGTCCGACACCATGTGACCGGCGTCGGCCACGAGCGCCAGCGACCCCGACAGCCACCCGCCGATCGCCTCGATGATTGCGTAGCCGGCCGTCAGCAGGAACACGAGGCGGATCCGCCGTTCGTTCGCTGCCGTGACCGACGGAGCGTGGCTGTGGCCATGGGCGCCGTGATCGTGGGCGCCATGATCATGGGCGCCGTGATCGTGGGCGTCATGATCATGGGCGCCGTGATCATGGGCGCCGTGATCGTGACCGCCGTGATCGTGACCGCCGGGATCGTGCCCTTGACCATCGTGATCGTGGCCACGATCTCGGTGACCGGGGCCATGACCGAGGTTGCGACCATGGCCGTGCAGACCATTCATCCGAAACTCCCTGGCGGTAGCGCCGGGTCGGTCATCCGGCGCCGGGTCGACGAACCGCAGGCAATGCCATCCGCGCGGCCTCGCTGATGCCACGGTTGGCGAGGGCATCGGCGCGTTCGTTGCCGACATTGCCGTCATGGCCACGGACCCAATGCCAACTGACCCGATGGCGCGCGGCCTCGCGTTCCAGCGCCTGCCACAGATCCAGGTTCTTGACCGGCTTGCCATCGGCGGTCCGCCAGCCGCGGCGCTTCCAACTGTGGATCCAGCTCGAAATGCCTTGCTGGACGTACTGTGAGTCGGTGTGGACGGCAACGGTGGTCGATTGCTCTAGAGCATTGAGCGCCCGGATGACGGCCTCGAGCTCCATTCGATTGTTGGTCGTGTTCGGATCGGCGCCGTAGAGTTCGCGCTCGCCATCGCCTTCGATCAGGACGGCGCCCCAGCCACCGGGACCCGGATTGCCCTTGCAGGCCCCGTCGGTATAGATCTCCACCCTTGCGCTTGCGAGGCTGTCGGTCGTGGGGGAGGAATTCGAACGGGCTGACGACATTGCGCGGATCTCGAACAAGCATGGAGTAAGCAATCGGGTGACTGCGTGATGCACTGCGGCGAACGGCAGCGCGCGATTGCGAGTGATCCGGCGTAATGCGCCAGGCTCGAAACAGAAGATGTGCGTCGCGAAGTTTGAAGCGGCGTCGGGATTCGATTCTAATCGGCCGAGGCAACAGCCCGGGAGGAGGAGCCGGCTCACATGAGTCTGATCGAGCAGCAAGTCGAGCGCACGCTCGACCGTTTCCTCGATGGTTTGCGGTCGCGGGCAGGCGAAACGGGCTTCGTGCCGTTCGCGATCGCCCTGCCCGACTCGGCGCCGCTCGTCGTCGGCACCGACCCGAAGGTCACGGTGCGACTCGGATCCATGGCCGCTGTCCGTCACCTGATCAATCCGTCGATGAACCGGCTCGGCGAGGCCTATGTCGAGGGCGATATCGACGTCGAGGGGCGGATCGACGACATCCTGGCGCTGGGCGAACGGCTGTCGACCACAGACGAGGACGGCAAGCGGCGCGGGCCCCTGCCGGCCGCCTGGTCGCGGCTGCACAACCGGCGCCTCGACAAGGCCGCTGTCCAATATCACTACGACGTTTCCAACGACTTCTACGCGTCCTGGCTCGACCGCGCGATGGTCTATTCATGCGCCTACTTCCGCACCGGCGCCGAGACGCTCGAGCAGGCCCAGACCGGCAAGCTCGACCTGATCTGCCGCAAGCTGCGGCTCGCCCCCGGTCAGCGACTGCTCGATGTCGGTTGCGGCTGGGGCGGGCTGGTGATCTACGCCGCCGAGAACTATGGGGTCGACGCGGTGGGCATCACGCTGTCCGAGCAACAGTTCGAACTGGCATGCCAGCGCGTGAAGGAAGCGGGCCTGGCTGACCGGGTGGAGATCCGTCGCCAGGACTATCGCGATGTCGTCGACGGTCCATTCGACCGGATCAGTTCAGTCGGGATGTTCGAGCATGTCGGGCTGAAAAATCTCGGCACCTACTTCTCGACGCTCAACCGGCTGCTGGCCGCTGACGGGCTGGTGATGAACCACGGGATCACGTCATCGGATCCCGACAGTCGC
>JBEVJQ010000278.1:0-14368 GCA_040510055.1 Burkholderiaceae bacterium
GCGTCGCTGCGCAAGGAGAACGGGGCGCGGTCGGGGCATCGGCTTGGGCACAAGAAGCAGTTACCTCCAGCACCGCGTCGCGGCACATGAGGTGGAGCTGGCCCCCGCTCAGTCGAACGAGAACGTATACAACAGGTCGAGTGCGGTGTCGCTGCCGCTCTGCGCGCGGACCGACAGCCGCTGCGTCAAGCTGTACTGGATCCGCAGGAGGTTCCACAGGCCGCGCACTGCCTGTTCGTAACTGACGAACAACCGCGAGCCGATCCGCTTGCCCAGCGTCACCACTTCCTGCTGCGCCGCCGAGGCCGTCGAACCGGTCGAGGCACCCGGCAGGCCGGTCGGCGACATGGTTTCCCTGACGCCCGCGGTCATCGCCGGGTCGGAGCCGTAGCCGAAGTTCGGGACGTCGAGGCCGAGCCGTTGGGCGACGCCCGGCTTGTAGCTGCCGTCATCGTCGACGAGCAGCGCCGAGGCAGCCTGCCGCAGTACCAGCGATTGGGCGGCGCTGGGCGCCTGCTTCGGGTCGACGCCGAGCACCAGCCACGACAGCTTGTCGGTCTCGGACATTTCCGGACTCGAGAACAACGCGACCTTCGGATCGAGCGCGGTACCCGTCACCTCGACACCGACCTCGACCGGCAGCAACGGGCGCTTGGCCCTGATATCGAGGGCCGGGTTGTCGATCGGGCCGTTGAACCGGACCCGTCCTTTGTCGACCCGCAGATCCTGCCCGTAGGCCTGGTAGGAACCGTCGGCCACGGTGACCAGTCCGACCAGGCGCGGCTGGTCGGGCAACAGCCCGAGCACGCGCAGTTCTCCGGCCAGCCGAGCGAAGACGCCGTTGCCCGTGACGCGCAGTTGATCGCCCAGGTCGATCGCAAGTTCGGTCAGGATCCGGATCGCGCTGGCCGCCTTGCGTTCCTGCTCGTCTCTCGTCGCCTTGCCGTCGAGCAGCAGCTTGTCGCCAGCTGCGTTGCCGGCCTGGCGCGTATCGACGATCTTGACATCACCAGGCAGCGAAGGTGCCGTCGACCCCTGGATCTCGATGATCCCCTGGTCGACGCGGAGCTTGCCGCGAAGGCCGAGGCCGTCGGCACCACTGGTCAGCCGGGTCGATCCCGAGAGCGCGACGCGCTGTCCCGGGCCGATCGGCACGGCGAAACGGGTAGCCACCAGCTCGAATTCGCCATCGAGCGGTAGGACCGACGGCTTGTCGGCGTCTTTCGACGAGGTCCCGGCCGCCGTTGTCCGTGCCGCCGCCGGCCTCGTTGGCCGCGCCGCCGTCGACCCCTTTGCCGGCGCCGCCGCCGACCCCGTCGGCCGCGCTGCCGGCTCATCGGCGATCGGTGACCGGGCGCCAGGCCGCGGCGCGTCGAGCAGGTTCGCCCGGCCCTTCAGTTCGACCGAGCCGTCACCAGCGGTGAAGCGCATCCGCCGGAGCTCGAGCGCGCGGCCGGAAAAGTGGGTGGCGATGGTGCCGTCGGTCAGGCGCCAGCCAACCGATCGCTGCAGGATCGCCAGGTCCTCTCCGTTCAGCGTGACGTCGTACAGCGGTCTCGTCAGCGTGCCGCCAACAGTGCCGGCAAGCTTCAGCCGGCCGTCGACGACCAGGTCGGGTGCGGTCAAGCGATGCGTGAACGCCAGCGACGGCAGCGACAGATCGACGCGACCATCGACCCGACCCTGGTCGAGTCTCAAGCGAGCACCATTGTCGCCGGCGAGGCCGAGCGACCCGCCGCCAGCGGGATCCTGCACCGGCTCGCGCAAGTCGACGCGGGCGTCGCCGCTCAGGTCCTCGGCGCCGCTGCCGCGCAGGTTCCACGACGCATCGAGCCGCAATGCGCGCAGCGCATCGAGCCCCGGATCGGCCCCGGCGAGCTCGAGAACGCGGGCGATCGGCAAGTCGCGGATCGCGCCTCGGGCGTCGAACAGCGGCTTCGTCCCGGTGACGAGGTTGACGCGGTCGACATTCGCCTCGCCGCCGGCGACCGCGAGATTCAAGCGCTCGATCCGCACAGTCCCGGGATCGATCCGAATGTCGGCCGGTCCGCGCAGTTGCATCGGCACCCGGCCCTCCAAGGTCAACGTCGCCAGCCGCGCGCGCCATGACGGCTGCGCCTGCAGCACCGCGACGCCGTCCCCGGACAAGGTGAGCGCTCGACCCTCGGCCTCGGCGCCGATCTCGAACCGGTGCGCTCCAACCGTGCCGTCGGCCTTCAGGTCGAGCGAGTCGAGCATCTGCCCGGCCGCGCGGCCGCCACGGAGCCTTACCCTCGCCGAGACCGGGGCCTGGGCGGGGGGGCTGGCGGTCACCGGCCCGCTGGCCTCGACGCGCAGAGAGGCGACGCGCACCTCGCCGTCGGGCTGTCGCAGTCGCAGGTCATTCGCGGCGACGGTCGCGCGGACCCGCAGCCGGTCGAACGGTCCGGCGAATTCGCCGACGACCGTGGCCCGGCCGCTGACCCGGCCATCGAGGCGCGCCAGCGCCGGCAGCTCGGCATCGAGCGCCAGCTTGTCCGTCGGCCGGCCCAGCGCGCCGCGGGCGCGAACACGATTGGTCCCGAGACGCAGGTCGGCGGTCGTGCCGCTGATCTGCTGCGGTTGCCACGACCGGTCCAGTCGCAGGGCCGTGCGCAGCTCGGCCGCCAGCGGATCGCCGCCGAAGGTGCTGTCTGCGACCTTGAGCGCGATGGCACCGTCGAATCCCGGCAGCACCGCGCCGTCGATCGACCAGTCGGCATTGAGCCTGCCGGTGCGCAGCCGCGGGTCGATCGCAAGATTCGGTGGCAGCCACTGGGCGAGGTCGACGCGGCGCAGCTCGCCCTTGAAGCGCAGCCGATGGGGCGCCTTGGCACCGGCCTCGCCGCTGGCCGTGATCGTGGTCGCGCCGAGCCGCACCCGGCCCTCGTCGAGCGCGACCGCAGCCTCGTCGATTCGCCCGCGGGCAACGACCTCGGCCGGCTGCGCGGCGGCCGCCGGGAGCAGCGCCCGCATCCGCTCGGCCGACTGCGCCAGTGCCAATGCGAATCGGCCGCGATCGACGTCGAGCTTGCCGTCGAGCGCGGTAGTCGGAAGCTGCGCCGCCAGTCGCGAGACGTCGATCCGCTCGAATGCGAGCGTGGCCTTGACCTCGGGAATTTCGACTCCGCCCAGCTTCGATCGGCGATTGGGGTGGACTTCGATCGAGCCGCTGATCGCAGCGTCGGACGGCACGCCTGCTCGCCCGGCCGTAACGGGGCCGGGCAGCGTCAACAGCAGGCCGTCGAGCCGCAGCCGTTGCGCCGCCGGGTCGTCGGCTGCGAGCCATTCGATTGCAGTCTCGATCGTGGTGATCGGCAGCTTGCCGTCGGCGAGCCCGCCGTTGGCGGCGTTGCGTAGCGTCAGCCGCCCGTCCCAGGCGGACGGCGTGGCTGCCGGCGACGCGACCCGTGGCGCCACCTGCAGTCGGGCCTCGATCCGTGTGTGCGGCAATTGCGCCTGCCTCTTGACGCCGTGCGCACTGTCTGCCTTCGCACTGTCTGTCCTCGCACTGTCTGCCTTCGCACCGTCTGTCTTGGCACCGTCTGTCTTCGCACTGCCGCTGTTCGTGCCAGTACGCATTGCGGCCGCGGGATCGGGGCTGGTGTGGCCGGCGCTCCCCTCCCCCGGCATCACGAGCCGCGCCAGATCGAGGCCGTCGAGCGCGACGCGTGCGGACGCCAGCGGCATCGTCGCGAGCGGGACCAGATCGGCCTCGACCCTGACCACGGCATTGGCGGCGCGGCCGTCGACACTGGCCACGGCCTTTTCGAGGTCGCCGCTGGCGGCCAGCGCCAGGTCGTAGGCGATCCGCTCGACCTCGCCGCGAACGATCGCATCGATGCGAAATGGATGGGGCGGGGCGTCGCCGAACTCGGCGTTGGCCTCCTGTAGCCGACCCCATCGCGTCGTTGCGCCGAGGTCGCTGACGCGAAACCGCCCATCCGCATAGCCGACCCCAGCGGCGATCTCGCGGATCGTGATCGGCTCGGGGGCCGGCTGGCCGGCGGGCGGGGGAGGGAGCTGGCCGGCGGGCTGGGTGGAAGGCTGGCCGGCGGGCTGTGACGGTTGCGCGCCCGGCACCAGCTGCAACTCGCCGACTGCGATCCGGTCGAACTGCACCACGCCCGGCAGCCCGAACAGCCCGGGCATCGTCGCCGATCGCGCCGGCGGCGGATCAGCCGAAGGTGGCGGCAGCCTGACGGTCACACGGCTGGCCGAAACCTCCGCGACCTGAAGTCGGCGCTGGAGCAGGGCCCGCGGCGACCAGCGCAGCGACAGGTCTTCGGCGCTGACTTCGATGCCATCACCGCGCCATGACACACGCGGCAGCCGCAACTCGTCCCAGAGGCTTCCGACCGGATCGTCGATCCGCAGTTCCTGGCCGGCGTTGGCCAGGGGTCCCTCGAGGCGTGCGATCAGGAACCGGATGCCGCTTTCGCTGCCGGCCCAGAACAGTGCGCCTGCCGCCAGCGTCAAGATCGTCAGCAGCAGGACGACGACGGCAAGGGCGGTCGCGACCAGGATCCGGCGCCCGCGATGGTGGCGCTCCGCGCCTGTACGCGAACGGCTGTGTTCCGCGGTTGCCTGCTTCGACCGGCTGTCGCCCTCTGCAACCTGTCCCGACCGGGTGTTGCCCTCTGCAGCCTGCTTCGACCGGCTGTCGCCCTCTGACCGGCTGTTGCCCTCGGCTGCCATCAGAACAGGTACCCGATCGAGAAGTGGACTCGATAGCGCGATTCTGCCTGGCCGTAAGCGACATCGAGGTTCACCGGGCCGATCGGGGTGCGCCAGCGCAGGCCCAGCCCGTAGCCGGCGACGGGGTCGAAACCGGACCAGGAATCGGTCGCGTTGCCGTAGTCGTAGAACGCGGCAACCGAATAGCTTTCACCGATCCGATGCTGATACTCGAGGCTTCCGATCGCGAGATAGCGTCCGCCGACGATCGCGCCGCCGCGAGGGACGCCGAGCGACTGGAACGCGTAGCCGCGCAGCGACTGGACGCCACCGGCGCGGAACAGGTTCTCGCTCGGGACGTCGTCGCGCGAACCGGCGCCGACGACGCCGAGCTCGAGCACGCCGACCAGCATCCCGCGTTCGAACGGCGTGCCCCTGGGCAAGGGCTGGAATCGCGTCATCCGGGTATAGAACCGCGCAAAGCTGCGGTCGGTCAGGATACCCTGCCTGGCACCCGAGATTTGCGCGGTGATCGCATAGCCCCGGGAGGGCAGCACCACCGAGTCGAGCCGTCGCAGGTTCCACGCATGGCCGAGCACCAGCGCCCGATTCGAATTTTCCTCGGCCGGCCCCTCGACGCCCGCCGGAATCTGCTCGCGCTCGATCTGGTGTTGCAGCGACGTGAACGATTCGATATCGCCCTCGCGGCGCCCGACCCCGGCGTAGGTGTTGGCGCGCAAGGTCAACAGCTCCTCGATGTCCTCGCGCTCGATGCGCTGCCCGAAGCCGATGTAGCGATCGTGGCTGTCGTAGGGCGTGCGGAAGTTGGCGAACAGCCGTTGCCGTCGCGTCGCGACCACGAGGGCGGACTCGAGCCTCAGGTCGGTCCCGAACAGGTCGCGATGCTCGAAGCCGACCTGGCCGCGAGCGCCATCGTCGGTGCTGAAGCCCGCACCCAGCACGACGCGCTGCCGTACCAGTTCGGTCGCGATGACCTGGATCGCTACCCGATCGGCAGTCGGATCCTTCTGCAATGCGATCAGATCGGGCAGCGCGGTGACCGAGGAGAAATAGCCCGCGGAGCGCAACCGCGCCTGGAATTGCTCTAGCTTGTCGGCGCTGTACGGCTCGCCGGTCGCGAAGGTGCGCACGTCCTCGACGATCGAACGGTCGTAGCGCTCGAGTCCTTCGATCGCCAGGTCGCCGAACGCGATCCGCGGACCACTCTCGACCGCGACATCGAGCGCGGCCGAGCCGGCGCCGACGTCGACCAGGGCTTCGCTCGACGTGACTTCGGCGCGCAGGTACCCCCGCCGGTTCAGTTGATTGACCACCTCGCGCTTGCCGCTGGCCCAGGCCGATGTGCGAAAGGGCTGCCCGGCGGCAAGGCCGGGGATCTCGCGCAGGTCCTTCAGGACCGCGTCGCTGCGCCCCGGACCGGTGATGCGGAAGGCAACCGATGCGATGGTAGTGCGCGGCCCCGGCTCGACGGCGACCGAAACCCGCTTGTCGGCCGATTCGACCTTGACCCGTGGCCGGTAGTGGCCCTCGGCGCGCAGGATCGACTCGACTTCCTCCTTCAGCCTGGCCACCAGGCCCAGGAACTGAATCGGATCGAAGTCGGCTCGTCGCTGCCAGCGTCCGACGAGCGTGTGGCGCTTGATGTCATCGACGAACGCCTTCGGGGCATCGATGTCGAACGCGTAATTGTCCTTCGCCCCGGTCGGCAGCGGTTTGCCGAGGACACTCTCTTCGTCTTTCGAGTCCGCTCGACTTTCGGATCCGGAAGACGCGCATCCGGTCGCGATCACGGCAGTGAGCAAGAGCACTGCGAGAGCAGTAAGCGGTGAACCCAAACAACCGGAAGGGGCCGAACGAGGCAGCAAGCGTCAGTCCGCGCGGATCCCCAGCTCCTTGGTCATCCGGGCGTACTTCGCGAGTTCCTTCTTCACGAACGCATCGAACTCGGCCGGTGTCTGCGGACCATCGAAGATGATCCCCTGGGGCTCGAGCTTGCCGACGATCTCGCGATCGGTCAGCGTCTTCTTCGCCGCCGCGTCGATTCGCCTCACGACCTCGGCCGACAGGCCACGAGGACCCATGATCGAGTACCAGTTGGTGACGTCGAACCCCTTGATGCCGACCTCGTCGAATGTCGGCACGGCGGGCAGCTGCGGCATCCGCTTCGGCGTCGAGATCGCCAGTGCTCGCAGTTTTCCGGCCTGGATGTGCGGCAGCACCGGCGGCATCGTGTCGAAATTGCAGTCGACCTGGTGGGCGAGCAGGTCGGCGATCGCCTGGCCGCTGCCCTTGTACGGGATGTGGGTCATCTGGACATTGGCGATGCGCTGGAACAACTCGCCGGCCAGGTGCTGGGTGCTGCCCACGCCCGACGACGCGTAGGTGAGCTTGCCGTCGCGACTGCGCGCGAGCGCGATCAGTTCCTTGACGTCCTTGGCGGCGACCTGCGGATTGACGACGAGCACGTTCGGCACGTAGCCGATGTAGGTGATCGCGGTGAAGTCGTTGGCCGGATCGAACGGGACCTTGTTGTAGACGTTCGGCGCGATCGCGTTCGGGTTGGCGTGGCCGACCACGAGCGTGTAGCCGTCGGGCTGCGACTTGGCGACGAGTTCGGCTGCGATGGTGCCGGCGGCGCCGGGCCGGTTCTCGATGACGACCTGCGCGCCCAGCAGCTCGGAGAGCTTGGGCGCCATCACGCGCCCGACGATGTCGGTGCCGCCGCCGGGCGCGAAGCCGACCAGCAGCCGGATCGGTCGATCGGGCCAGTTCTGGGCCCGGGCCGGCCCTGGCGAAAGCCAGGCGGGGACACCGACCGTCGCCGCGGCGGCCGCAGTGCCGGCGATCAGCGAACGCCGGCTGGCATTGGCGCGAACGGGGTCGCGAGCGCAGCGCGTCAGGGTCATCGAGTCGTCTCCATCGGTTTGATTCGGTTCATCGTCAGCGCTGCCGAAGGCGGCGTCGGCCACGCGCATCAGCGCCTGCCGAAGGCGGCGTCGGCGACGCGCGCCAGCGCCAGATCCTTGGTCGTCACGCCACCGGCATCATGCGTTGTCAGCCGTATCGAAACCCGGTTGTAGACGTTGCTCCACTCGGGGTGATGATCGTGCTTCTCGGCGTGCAGCGCGATCCGCGTCATGAAGGCGAAGGCCTCGTCGAAGCCGGAGAACTCGAACGTCCGCAGGATCGCCTGTCCACCCGACTCGATCTGCCAGGTCGGCATCCCGAGCAACGCCTGCTCGAGTGCCGCGCCGTCGATTCGCCCCGCTGGATCCATTTCGAACCTCCCCGTCATGCGCCGGTCGCCGTCGGCCACGGCGGCCCGGTCGAAGCTTGCAGGCGGGCGCGCGGGCCGCCGAGCCAATGCAAGAGTTGAACGGATACCCGGCCGATTCGAAAGCAAGGGTAGAACGGGTACCCTGCCGATTCGACTGCAAGTGTAGCGCGGCGCCCTTTATCCCCCGGCGCCGACCACGCGGGCGATCGCGAACGCATCGAGCGTGACCGACGCCGCCCGCAGCGGCTGCAACTCGTCGAGAAACGTCGGCTGCCGGGCTGCGGCAACGAAGTGCTCCGCATCGAGCCACGCTGCGCGCTCGGCGGCAATCGGCAGCGTCACCGTCTGGCGTTCGGGTGTGAGGTTGGCGACCAGCAGTTCGAGTCCGCCGTCGCGCTCGACGGCCAGCGCTGCGATCCTGCCGGGCGGGTCGATCGTCAGCGCCCGACGCGGCAGCCCGGCCAGGCGCGCCAGCGCCCGGATCACGTGGAAGATCGGAAAAACGCCGGTCTCGGCTCCCCGCGCGTCGTAGCACGGCTGCGGCCAGGCGCTCGGCACGGGAGCCACCCCATGGGCGCCGCCGATGCTGCCGATCGCGATCGTCTCGGCACCCCCTTCGGCGAAGCCAGCGAAGTGGCCGAGCGCCCACGCCGCGCCGAGCAGCCCACGCTGCCGCGGGTCATTGAGGCTCATCGCCAGCCGGATGTTGGTCGGATTGGCGACCGGCGCCTCGCCATAGGGATTCATCCGCAATCCGATCGCACTCGGACCGACGACGAACGGTCGTGAACCGGCGATCGCCCGGGCAGTGTCGGCCATGTACGGCAAGGTCTCGAGGTTCTCGATGATCGTCCGGTCGTCGCCGGCATGGAAGGCCGCGGCCGTGGTGAAGGTCACGAGATCGAGGTCGGCCGTCGGTGGCCGCTTGCGATTGAGTTCGGTGAAGAAACTCAGCATGCCGCCGCCGAGACGCAGCGCCGGGAACGCGGCGCGGGCGGCGCGATAGAACGCCTCGGGCGGCGGTGCCGGCGGCCATTCGCTGCCCGGCAGCGTGCCGACCAGGTCAGCCGCCGGCGTGACCAGCACCGTCGGGAACGGATCGCCGAGTGCCCGCACCCGTTCGGCCAGGTCGTCCAGTTCGCGCTCGTAGTCGGTGACGCTCGCGATCACCGCCTCGAGCCAGGGCGTGACCCCGGCCTCGCGGGCCAGTTCCACCGCGGCTGCGAGCGCGGCGGCGGCGCCGTCGCGGCGCGGATCGAAGCTGCAGATGACGTAGCCGGGGGCCAGCGCGCGCAACGGCTGGCCCAGCGCCGCCGCCTGCCGCGCGTCGTCGTGCGTCAGCCCGACGCCGATCGGCGGGACGAGGCCTGCAGCGGCGCTGATCGCGACCGTCGTTGCTGCCGTGGCCTTCGCCGGCGGCGGCAACGGCCCGTCGATCCATAGTTCGATCGCCTGCTCGACCGGCTGTCCCGGCTCGAGCCGATACGGCCACGGCAGCGCCAGCGGCCGGACATAGGTCTTGTACGACGCGTCGGTCCAGTTGCGCTGGTCCTCGGTCTCGAACACGTCGCCGGTCATCCGGCAGGTCACGTACAGCCCCGGCGCTGCCTCGTGGCGCAGGCTGCGCAGGTTCATCAGCGGCTGGTAGGGAGCGATCAGGTGCGGGAATTCGCCGCGGGCCTCTTCGCCGTCGGCATGCTCGATGTCGACCGGGCGCCCGCTCACGCCGCGCAACGGGTGGAGGACCACGAAACCGGTCCGGTTGGTGCGGAACGGCGACAGCGGCTCGCCGGTACAGTCGAACCGCAACCGGCGCTCGCCGGCCACGATCCGGGCCCGGTACCCGAACGACTGCCGGTCGTCGCCGACGGTGGCACGATAGGCAATCTCGATCCGGTCCTCCGCTTCGTCGATCGCGAGTTCGGTTATCCGCGGGTTGTAGGTGCCCCAGTCGGGATCGCGAACGATCCACGAGATCGCGCGGATCGCCTCGAGGTCGCCGATCCTGATGTGGCGCAGGTTACCGGCATCGAGTTCGAACGACAGCCGGCCGACACGGACGATCCGCGGTTCGGCCACGGGTTCGTCGGTGCCGTACAGACTGACGTTGCGCGAGATCGTCGCCATCGAAGTCTCCTCGAGATCGTCCCGCTTCAGCGATCCGGCCGTGGCGGTCGCTGCCACCGGCAAGGCGCGCCGCCTCTTTCGGCGGGTTCGCACGCTGCGCTTGGTAACCCGTCGCCGTCAGTCGCGATCGGAAGGAGCCCCCGCCGGGAAGTACTTCCGGTACGGCCGTGCCTCTTCGATCGCGCGGGCCACCGACGGGCGCGCGAGCAGTCGCTTCCGATAGGCACGGACCCTGGCCTGGGCGTCACCGATCGGCTGGACCCAGTCGGCATAGAACAGCGACGGGGCGGCGGCGCAGTCGGCCATGCTGAAGCGATCGCCGGCCGCCCATTCGCGGTTCGCCAACTGGCCGTCGAGCCAGTCGTAGGCGGTATCGAGCGTCGAGCGGGCGTTGGCGACACCGTAGGCATCGCGCGCA
Organism: Burkholderiaceae bacterium; assembly: GCA_040510055.1. Taxonomy (GTDB): domain Bacteria; phylum Pseudomonadota; class Gammaproteobacteria; order Burkholderiales; family Burkholderiaceae_E; genus Lautropia. The sequence continues at coordinate 10,539 of JBEVJQ010000278.1, forward strand.
TTCGCGGGACGCAGGTGATCGAACACGATCTTCTGCATCGGCGTCATCACGTAGTTGTCGAAGAAGCGGTCCATCATCCGCACTTCGACGGCCCGTCCGCCATCCTCGGGAATCAGCCGTATCGGGCTCGGGTGGAAGACGGCCAGGTGCTCGATGATCGCGGTCGACTCGATCACGGTCCGGCCGCGGTCGACCAGCACCGGAAAGCGCTTCATCGGCCACAACCGGGCCAGGTCGGCCATCGCCGCCTCGCCTTCGAGGACGCAGTACTCGAACAGCGTCCCGTTCTCGTAGAGCGCGATCAGGACCTTCTGGCAGTACGACGAGAACGGATGGGCGTAGAGCTTTATCCGCACGACCCGCTCACCGGACACGTTCGTCGGGCCGCGTCCGCGCGCCGCGTTCATCGGGCCGCGTCAGCGTGCCACCTTCGTCCGGTCGCGTCAGCGCGCCGCCCCCGGCCGCGTCACGCACCGGGGGCCGGAAATGGATCGGCCGTGCCAGCGCGGTGCCGGTGCGATCGCGCCCGTCGCCGACGCCGGCGGTCGCACCAGCCCCGGGACGCCTGATCTCATGGGCTGCCAGGGCCCGGTCGAGGGCCACTGCCGCGGGATCGGCCAGCGCGGCGTCGATCGCTGCCTGCAGCGTGGACGCATCGTCGTCGCCCGGGGCAGTCCCGCGGGCGGCCACCGGCGCGACCAGGGTCGCGAAGATCCGATCATAGTTGGCCACGCCCCTGGTCCAGGTGTCGCTGTAGCCCTTGCGCAGCCGTGGCAGTCCGGCGAGCGCGCGGGCATACCCGACATGCGCGGGCAGCGCCACGCGCAGGGCGCCGAGCCAGGCTTCGATTGCCTCCTGCTCCTCGACGAAGCGCAGCGAGCGGGGACGCCAGCGCTTCATCGCGGCCAGCAGCTTGAGGATCGCGAAGCCGGCGATCGCGTTCGATACCAATGTCCGTCCCTTGCCACGGGATCCGACCGGGAAGTGCTCGCCGGCATGGGCGCGCAGCATCCGGCCGATCGGCGCCGGGGCGATCGCGGCCAGCTCGGCCAGCTTCGGGCTGAAGTGTTCGCGGATCTCGACGACGTCGTCGACTCCGGCCGACGCCTCCGACCGGATCCGCGCGTAGCGCTCGCGGCGCGTCTTGAGGTCGGCGACCCGGATCACGTCCTCGTAGGTCATCCACAGCGCCAGTTGGCGGGCGGCTTCGACCAGGGCCGGTCCGGCTTCGACGCCGGCGCCGGCGCCGGCACTGGCAACGAGCGCATCGATCCGCGACCGATAGCGTCCCGCATAGTCCGCGTCCTGGAAATCGAGCGCGCGCGCGTGGCCAAGGGCGACGATCGCTTCGAGGCCGGCGGGCAGCACGACCGCGGTCGGTCGGTCGGCAGCGGGTCGGTCGGCGGTCGGTCGGTCGGTGGCGGCTCGGTTCGTGGTCGGTCCGTCCGCAGTCGGCCGGTCGGCGGTCGACCGTCCCGCGGTCGTCACGTCGACAGCCGAACCGACGCGAGTCGCGCCGCCGGTCGTCGCCGCGGCCGCCTCGATGAACGCCGCGGCAAACCCGGCCAGGCTGGTGTCGACGCCGACACCGCCGGCGCGGATCGACTCCTCGCAGAGCTCGCGCGACCAGGGCAGCACGCCGCTGCCGGCCAGCGCACCGAACATCACCGCGCTGATGACGGTACGGTTGCGTTCGGCGATCGCCCGCAGGTCGAGGCTCAGGTACTGACGCGACAGCTTGCGACCGGCTTCGTGCAGCCGCTCGTCGTCGTAACGGCCGTCGGCCATCTGCATCTTCTCGGCCGTGGTCAGCACGCGATGCCGGGCGGTGATCAGCAAGGTCCGCTGCGGGTTCACGAAACCGCGCTCGATCATCCGGCCGGCCTCGAGCAGCTCGCTGGCGAGCAGGACGTCGACCCGGCCCGGGACCGGCATCAGCGCGAACACCGGCCGCTTGCCGTCGGCCACGGGTTCGCGCAGGCATTCGAAGTAGTAACTGGTGGCTCCGGTGCGCTGCGCCACGCCCGGGACCGACGTCGCCTGCACCGGCAGGCCGGCACGCATCGCACCGTCGACCAGCCAGTCGGCCAGCACGCCACCACCCTCGCCTCCGATCGCGGCAACCAGGATGCTGAATGGCTGCGTTGTCATGCCGGCGCAACGCCAGGCCCCAGCCATCGACGCAGCATCGTCGCGCGGGTTCGCGCCTTGAGGCGGTCCCACCAGTTCGGGTTGGCGATGACGTCGGCGCGCCAGAAAGACGGACACAGTGCGGCCGCCTGCGCGACCTCGCCGCAGAGGCCACAGCCGACGCAGCCCTGATCGACATGCGCAACCGGATCGGTCTTCAACGGATCGCGCGACGCCTTGATCGTCAGCGACGGACAGCCCGACAACCGGATGCACGAATGGTCGCCGGTACAGGTCTCGTCGTCGACGCCGTACTTCGTCCGCTGGACCCGCGACCCGGCCTTCAAGGCTTGCGCCCGCAACGGCTTCAGCCGGCGCTGACGCTCCAGCTGGCACTCGCCTTCGGCGATCACCACCTTCAGGCCGGGAGTGGCCGTGGTCAGGGCCTCGCGCAGCGTGTCGCGGACAGCGGCCACCTTGTAGGTGTGGACGGTCCTCAGCCACTTCACGCCCATCCCGCGTAACGTGTTCTCGATCGTGAGCTCGGTGCCGGTGGCGCTCCTGCCTGCTGCGGCCTTGCGTTCATCACCGTCGGGTGTCGACACCAGTTCCTGGGTACCGGTGGCCGACGTGTAGCCGTTCTTCATCACCAGCAACACGCCGTCGCCGCGATTGAGCAAGGTCGACGTCACGCCCGACAACAGTCCGTTGTGCCAGAAGCCGCCGTCGCCCATGATCGCGATCGGGCGCCGTTGCTGGAAGCTGCGGACGCCGGCGCCGCTGGCCATGCTCATCCCGTAGCCCAGGATCGAATTGCCGAACGAGAACGGCTCGAACGTGGCAAACGAATGACAGCCGATGTCGGCCGAGATGTGCATCGGGCCCAGTTCGCGCTGCGCGAGCTTCAGCGCGGCGAACACCGGCCGCTCGGGACAACCGATGCAGAACGTCGGCGGCCGCTGCGGCAGCGCGCCGCTGAATATCCGCGCGGCCTCGGTGCGCGCCTGCCGTACCGATTCGATCAGCTCGCGACCCGTGCCCAGGTCGATGCCCGCGCTATCGGCTTCGAGCCAGGCGATCAGACCCTGGAGCAGTACCTCGGCCGTGTACTCGCCGGCCATCGGTAGCCGATCCTTGCCGTGCAGCGGCGTCTGCAGGTCGGCGCGGCGCAGGGTCGTGGCGATCTCCTGCTCGATGAAGTCCGGCTGGCCCTCCTCGATCACGAGCACCGACGCTTTGCCGGCGCAGAAGCCGGTGATCTGCTCGGGGACGAGCGGGTAGACGACGTTCAGCACCAGCATCGGGATCGTCGAGCGGCCGAACGCATCGGCCAGGCCGAGTTGCTGCAGTGCGCGGATCAGCGTGTTCGTGAGTCCGCCCTGGACGATGATCCCCAGCCGCGAAGCCGCCTCCCCGGCCGGTACCGCCGGGTCGCCATCGCTGCGCTCGTTGAGGCCGTGCTCGACGATGAACCGGCGGGCGGCCGGCATCCGCTCGGCCCACTTCTTCTTCTCGTGGCCGAAGGTCACCGGCGGATGCGAGAGCCGCTCGTACGAAAACGACGCCGGCTCGGCCAACAGGTCGCGCCGGCTGATCGCCGGCCGGCGATTGTCGGAAGCGACGAAACTGCCGCGAACGTGACAGGCGCGGATCCGCAATTCGAGGATCACCGGCGTGTTCGAGGCCTCGGACAACTCGAA
>JBEVJQ010000279.1:0-5329 GCA_040510055.1 Burkholderiaceae bacterium
CCGCGCGCTAGCGTCGCTTGCGCCGGTGGCCCGATCGACCTCATCGCGCCCGGCGCCCGGTGCCGTCGTCGAGCGTTGGCTGCTGCGGATCTGGTACGGTGATTCGAGCCCCGGCGACCGGACGCTGGCCGTACTGCTCGCCCCGCTCGGGCTGCCGTTGTCGTGGCTGGTCGCCGCGATCGCACGCCGACGCCTGCGCCGGATCCGGCGCCAGCGGCCCGAGGCGCGCCCGCACGTCGTCGTCATCGGCAATCTCGTCGCCGGTGGCGCCGGCAAGACACCGACGGTCATTGCGCTGGCCCGCGGCTTGACGGCGCGCGGTCATCGAGTCGGCCTGCTGGCGCGCGGTTATCGCCGGGCCACCACCGGCGCGCCGTTGCTGATCGACAATGCCGGCACGGGGCCGGGAGCCGACGCCGCGGCCACCGGCGACGAGCCGCTGCTGCTCTTTCGTGCCACGGGCCTTCCCGTGGCCGTCGGGGCGAATCGCGCCGCGGCTCTCGACCTGCTGGCACGGCGCCATCGCGACTGTACAGTCGTCCTCTCCGATGACGGACTGCAGCACACCGGGCTCGCGCGCGCGATCGAACTGGCCGTGGTCGACGAACGCGGCTTCGGCAACGGCCGCTGCCTGCCGGCGGGCCCACTACGCGAGCCGGCCGATCGGCTGGCCAGCGTCGATGCGGTCCTGCTCCACCGGCGCGACGCGCTGCCGCCGGGTGCGGCCGCGCCACCGCTGCTGTTTCGGATCGAGACCGGGATCGAACGGTTCCGCGCCGTCGACGGCAGCGCCGACTGGTCCCCCGAGTCCTTCGTGGCCGCAGTGCGCTCGGCCGGCGATTCCGTTGCGGCCGTAGCCGCGATCGCCAGGCCCGAGCGGTTCTTCGACGACCTGGCACGACTCGGGCTCGAGGTCAGCCGTCATCCATTGGCCGACCACGCGGCAATCGACCCGCGCTGGCTGGCCGCGCTCGACGCCGACCGAGTCGTGATCACGGCGAAGGATGCAGTGAAGATCGCGCCGGGGGAAGCGACCGGACGCCTCGTCGTCGCCGAGCAGGCGGCAGCGGTCGACGAGGCACTGCTAAACTGGCTCTCCGGCCGGCTGCCGGCACCCGATTTCGGATCTGCGATGGATGCACGCCTGCTCGACGTTCTGGTCTGCCCGATCTGCAAGGGCCCGCTCAAGCACGACCGCAACGCCGCCACCCTGACCTGCGTCGCCGACCGGCTGGTGTTTCCGATCCGCGACGGCATCCCGGTGATGATCGAGTCCGAGGCCAGCCCGCTGGCAGACGACGCCCCGCGATGACCGCCGGCCGCCACGGCGCGGCTGCCGTCGATTTCACCGTCCTCATTCCGGCGCGGCTAGCGTCGACTCGACTGCCGGACAAACCGTTGGCTGATCTCGGCGGGCGACCGTTGATCGTCCGCGTCGCCGAGCAGGCGACCCGCACTGGTGCGCGCGCGGTGATCGTCGCCACCGATGCGCCGGCGATCGCCGAGGCGGTACGCGCGGCCGGCTTCGAGGCGGTCATGACGCGCGACGACCACGGCTCGGGCACCGACCGCCTGGCCGAGGCTGCGACCCGTCTCGGCCTCGACGACGACACCGTGGTGGTCAATCTCCAGGGCGACGAACCCGAGATCGAACCGACGTTGCTCGAGGCGGTGGCCGCCCGTCTCGTCGCCGACCCCGCGGCGATGATGGCGACCTGCGCGCATCCGATCGAAACCGTTGCCGACTGGCTCAATCCCAACGTGGTCAAGGTGATCGGCAACGAACGCGGCCACGCGATCTATTTCTCGCGCGCGCCGATACCGTTCGCCCGCGACGCACTGGCCGGGTTTCCGCACCGGCTGCCGGCGACATTGCCGTCGTTTCCGGCCGGCGCCCGGCCGCTCCGTCATGTCGGCCTCTATGCCTATCGCGCCGGCTTCCTGCGGCGCTACGCGGCGCTCGCGCCGGCGGGAATCGAAGTCGCCGAGGCCCTCGAGCAGTTGCGGCTGGTCGCGGCCGGGCACGTGATCGCGCTCGAGATCGTGGACGAGGCCCCGCCCGCCGGCATCGATACGCCGGCCGACCTCGAGGCCGCCCGCCGGCGCTGGTCGGCCCATGCCGACGGCGGGAAACGGTAAGCGTCGCGTTGACCGGCGCAGAGGTTTCGGCCACACTCGGCCCGCGGCGCCAACCGGCGCCTGCGACCGGCGGCCGCATCGACGCGGCTGCCGCAGACCACAGCGCGGACAACTCGATGCGATTGATTCTGCTGGGGCCCCCGGGTGCGGGCAAGGGGACGCAGGCCGGTTTCATCACGGCCCATTTCGGGATCCCGCAGATCTCGACCGGCGACATGCTGCGCGCCGCAGTCAAGGCGCAGACACCGCTCGGCATCGCCGCCAAGCAGGTGATGGATTCCGGGGGACTGGTGTCGGACGACATCATCGTCGGGTTGGTTCGCGAGCGGCTCAAGGATGGCGATTGCGCCGGCGGTTACCTGTTCGATGGCTTCCCGCGGACCATTCCGCAGGCCGATGCGATGCGCACGGCCCAGGTCGCGCTCGACTATGTCCTCGAGCTCACCGTGCCGGATGACGACATCATCGAGCGGATGAGCGGACGCCGTGTCCATCCGGCGAGCGGCCGCACTTACCACGTGCATTTCAATCCGCCGAAGGTCGATGGCAAGGACGACATCACCGGCGAGGAGCTGGTCCAGCGTGACGACGACCGCGAAGCAACAGTGCGCAAGCGACTGACCGTCTACCAATCGCAGACTCGCCCGCTGGTCGACTACTACCAGCGCTGGGCGCGTGACGATGCCGCCCAGGCGCCACGCTACGTTCGAATCGACGGCGTCGGCAGCGTCGACGCGATCCGCGACCGGACCTTGGCCGCGCTGTCGAGTTGAGCGCGGCCGTCGTTCGCGAACGGCAAGCGCGCCACGGTCACGGCATCGGCCCACGGCATCGGTTGACACGCGGCTTGCCAAGCGCAACTGCTTTAGGCGAACATCCTAGGTTTATCTCTGCCCCCGCACCACGGGGCGCCGACTGGCGTGTCGACCGTAGCCGGTCACCGCGTCAGCACAGCGATGCAGTTCGAATGACGGCGCGAACGACCGCGCTGCGAATGACCATGACGGTCGGCCTGTGACCGTTACCCCGGTGTCGTAGGGCTGACCTGGGTCGTAGGCCGACCAGGGGTCACGTCCCGCCGATCGTCCAGAATCGCGTGCACCCGATCGCGCGTGGCGATCGCGTGGACCGTCGACCCCGCGGACCGAACCTGGCTCGCGGAGCGCCGGGTTCACGGCCGGAGCGCGCGCCGTCGTGCCTTCGCAGGCATCGCCGGATCGATTATTCCCCAAAGCTTTTCGCATAAGACTCAGGAGGTTGGAACATGTCAGGAACCATGACGGCTGCGGTCTGGTTCGCCCTGTTGTGCGGCATCGGTGCCGTCGTCTACGGTTGGCGGTCGAGCCAGTGGATCACCGGGCTCGATGCCGGGAACGTGCGGATGCAGGAGATCGCGGCCGCCATCCAGGCTGGCGCACGCGCCTATCTGCGGCGCCAGTACCGGACCATCGCGCTGGTCGGCGTGATCCTGTTCCTGATCATCGGGTTCGTCCCCGGACTGGGGTGGACGACGGCGATCGGCTTCGCGATCGGGGCGATCCTGTCGGGTGCCACGGGATTCATCGGGATGAACGTCTCGGTCCGGGCCAACGTACGCACGGCGCAGGCGGCCACCCGTGGCCTCGACAGCGCGCTGGCGGTGGCGTTTCGCGGCGGTGCAATCACCGGAATGCTGGTGGTGGGCCTGGGCATGCTCGGCGTGGCCGGCTTCTTCTACGTGCTGCTCGCCGGTGCATCGGCCGAGGCGCTGCGCGGTCCCCTGCTCCATGAGTTGCTCAAGCCGCTGGTGGGGCTCGCGTTCGGCTCGTCGCTGATCTCGATCTTCGCCCGACTCGGTGGCGGAATCTTCACCAAGGGCGCCGACGTCGGCGCCGACCTCGTCGGCAAGGTCGAGGCCGGCATTCCCGAGGACGATCCGCGCAACCCTGCGGTGATCGCCGACAACGTCGGCGACAACGTCGGGGACTGCGCCGGGATGGCTGCCGACCTGTTCGAGACCTACGCGGTGACGTTGATCGCGACGATGCTGCTGGGCTCGCTGCTGCTGGTCAACGCGCGGCTCGAGGCGGCCGTCTTCCCGTTGGTCCTGGGCGGGGTCTCGATCATCGCGTCGATCGTCGGTGCCGGGGCGGTCAAGTCGATCCCCGGCAAGGGAATCATGGCCGCGCTCTATCGCGGCCTGATCGTCGCCGGCGGCATCGCGTTGATCGCGTTCCTGCCGATCACGTACCTGATGATCCCCGACAACGCGCTCGGCGGTAGCGGGGCCTGGTTCCGGATCTACGCTGCGTCGATCGTCGGCCTCGTCCTCACCGGGCTGATCGTCTGGGTGACCGAGTACTACACCGGGACGCAGTTCAAGCCGGTCCGCTATGTCGCCCAGGCGTCGGAGACCGGGCATGCGACCAACATCATCGCCGGCATCGCGGTCTCGATGAAATCGACCGCGTGGCCGGTGCTGATGGTCTGCGCGGCGATCCTGATCTCGTACGGCTTCGCCGGCCTCTACGGCGTGGCCGTGGCCGCGGTCTCGATGCTGTCGATGGCCGGGATCATCGTCGCGCTCGACGCCTACGGCCCGATCACGGACAACGCCGGGGGGATCGCCGAGATGGCCGAGATGCCCGATTCGGTGCGTGAGATCACCGATCCGCTCGACGCCGTCGGCAACACGACCAAGGCCGTGACCAAGGGCTATGCGATCGGCTCGGCCGGCCTCGCGGCGCTGGTGCTGTTCGCCGACTACACCCATGCGCTCGAGAGCCGCGGGTTGGTGGCGACCTTCGACCTGTCGAATCCGCAGGTGATCGTCGGACTGTTCATCGGCGGCCTGGTCCCCTACCTGTTCGGTGCGATGGCGATGGAAGCCGTCGGCCGGGCCGCCGGAGCGGTGGTGGTCGAGGTCCGTCGCCAGTTCCGCGACATCCCGGGAATCATGGAAGGCACGGCGAAGCCCGAATACGGGCGCGCCGTGGACATGCTGACCAGTGCGGCAATCCGCGAGATGATCATCCCGTCATTGCTGCCGGTGGTGGTGCCGATCGTGGTCGGCCTGCTGCTCGGGCCGGCGGCGCTCGGCGGCCTGCTGATGGGCACGATCGTGACCGGACTCTTCGTCGCGATCTCGATGTGCACCGGTGGCGGCGCGTGGGACAACGCGAAGAAGTACATCGAGGAAGGTCACCACGGC
>JBEVJQ010000280.1:0-12284 GCA_040510055.1 Burkholderiaceae bacterium
CACCGTTTCCGCCAGATGATGAACTTCGAGTATGACGGCTTCTTCCGGATCGGCATGCACCACCGGAACGAGCGCAACGCCATCATCCAGCATGGGACCATGACACTGGTTCGCGCCAGCGCGCTGCGCGCCAACGGTGACTGGTCGCAGTGGTGCATCTGCGAAGACGCCGAACTCGGGCTGCGACTGATGAAGGCCGGCTTCGAGACCCGTTATGTCGATCGCGTCATGGGCCGGGGACTGACGCCGGACACGTTCAACGCATTCAAGAAGCAGCGGCGGCGCTGGGCCGAGGGCGCAATGCAGATTTTGCGCGCTCACGCTCGCGCGCTGCTGCTGCCGGGCGAGCTGTCGCTCGGCCAGCGCTACCACTTCGTCGCCGGCTGGCTATCATGGATCGGCGATGCGCTGCACCTGCTGTTCGCGTTCGGCGCCATGGCCTGGACCATCGCGATGGTGGCCTATCCGAAGGGCTTCAGCCTGCCGATCCTTCTATTCATGGTGCCGTTGCTGGGGTTCTTCGCCGTGAAGACGCTGTTGGGGCCGCTGCTTTACCTGCGGCGGGTGCGCTGCTCGCTCGCCGACGTCGGCGGCGCGGCACTGGCGGGCATGGCGCTGTCGCACGGAATTGCCCGCGGCATCTGGTCGGGCCTGACCCACAAGACGGCGGTGTTCGAAATCACCGTCAAGGGCACGGGCAGCGCGGTGCAGGGCACGGTGCCGATGGCAGTTGCCGCCAGCGGCGACGTCCAGCCGGCGGTCCGCGATCAGGCGCAAGCCGCGGCCAAGGCCTCGGAGGCAGCCAAGCAGCCGAACCCCGCGCCCTGGGGCGGCGCGCGCGAGGAGGGCTTCCTGCTGATCGGCCTCGCGACCTGCATCGTCGCAATGGGCATATGGCGTCAGCCGAATCACGTCGAGTCGGCGATGTGGATGACGATTCTCGCCATGCAGGCGGTCCCATATGCCGCAGCGCTGCTCTGCGTCGGGCTGTCGCGATTGCCGAACCGGCTGAGCCGCGCCGATCGGCGCGTTCGCGCCGATCGCGCCGCCCGCGCCCTGCGCCAGCGGGCGTTCGAGGTCCTTGGTGGCGCCGGCGGCGGCGAACTACCCGGCGGGGCGGCGGTCGGCAATGGCCTGCTGGGGCCGGCGGTCGCATCGACGACAGCGACCGCGCTCGGCGCATCGACCAGGGTCTCGGTGACGATGACCTCGACCGCAATGGCCTCGACCGGGATGAGCTCCGCGACGGCCTCGACGGCGATGGAACTACCGGCGTCGCCCCCGCCCTCTGCGGCGATGTCGGCTGAGGGGCTCGCCCAGTCGGCACTGGCTCCTGCGGGCGCGGCCGCAGGCGCATTGGCCGCCGTTGGCGCTGCCCTGTCCTCTGGCCTGTCGCCGACCGTGGGCGGGCTGCCGTCGAATCCGGGTTGCATGCCGTCGAACGTCGGTGCCCTGTCGTCAGGCGTCAGTGGCCTGTCGTCCGACGTCGGCAGCCTCGCGCCCCTGTCCGGAGCCGGCGGGATGACCTCGGCACTGCGGCAGAAGGAGCAAGGCCTGTCCTGATCCGGCGGGTGTCAGCTGAGCAGCCGGCGCCCGCTCGAGAGCCGGCGGCAGGAATCGGCCCGAGCAGCCGGTGGGTGCCGGACGAGCGCCGCCGGCCCCCGGCTATAATCGGCGGTTTGACGCGCGCCAGCGCGGACTTTGGTCCGATACCCATATGAAAAAAGGCATCCACCCCGGCTATCGCGACGTCGTGTTCCAGGACATGACCAGCGGGAACAAGTTCATCACGCGCTCGACGGTGAACACGCGCGAAACGATCAAGATGGACGACGGCAAGGAATACCCGTTGTTCAAGCTCGACGTGACCTCGGAGTCGCATCCGTTCTACACCGGTGCGCAGCAACGGATCATCGAGACCGGGCGGGTCGAGAAGTTCCGGCAGAAATTCGCTCGCGGCACGACCAAGAGCTGACCGCCCGGGCCCGCCTGCCGCCGCCGTCAACTTGCGCCGATGGCCAGCGCCTGATGGCGCGCTCCTGAAGGGCCGCCCCACCCGCGGGCGGAAGCGCGCCTGAAGCCCTTCCTCGTCACCTCGGCCGACGCCGGTAGATTGCCGCGCTGGATCCCGCCGGTCCTGTGCACGATCTACATCGTCGCCGGTCTGTTCGGCCGCGATCCGTGGCGCACCGACGATGCCGCCGGCTTCGGCGTTGCCCGGACGATGGCCAGCGGCTCGACGATCGACTGGCTACTGCCCAACATCGAGGGCGTGCTGGTCCCGCGCGATGGCCCGCTGCCATTCTGGATCGGGGCGCTCGCGATGCGTGCCGCGGTCGCGATCAATCCTGTGCTCGACGGGGCGTTGCCCGGTGCCCGGATCACCGCGGACCTGGCGCTGCGCGCGACCACCGCCCTCGGCCTGGCGCTGGCGTTCGCCCTGATGTGGTACGCCTGTTACGGCTTCGCGCGCCGCCCCGAGATCCAGCCCGACGATCCGATCGGGATCGCCGCCAGCCGCCGCGATTTCGGCCGCGCCGTCGCCGACTCCGCGCTGCTCGCGCTGCTGGGCACGTTCGGACTGATCGCGCGGCTCCACGAGACCACGGCCGACACCGCGCAGTTCGTCTGGATGGCGCTCTACCTGTTCGGCCTCTCATGGTCGCTGGAGCGGCCGCGCAGCGGCGGCGCGCTCGTGGGGCTCGCGCTCGGCGCCACGTTCCTCACGAAGGGGGCGCCGCTGGCCGTGGTATTGCTCGGCTGCACGGCGATCATGCTGGTGTCGATCCGCAGCTTCCGACTGGTCTCGGCCTGGATCCTGATCGGGCTGCTGCCGATGCTGGTCGTGACGGTCCTCGCCTGGCCGTCGCTGGTGGTGAGTCTCGCCCGCGAGCGAGCGCTGTTCGGCGTCCCGCTGGCGGTGGCCGACAACGCGCGGATCGAGATCTCGCGCTTCATCGCGTTCTGGAAGAGCAGCAACTGGCACCTGGTCTCGGGGCCGAGCGTCCGCTCGGCCCGCTACTACCTGCGCGCGGTCGCGTGGTTTTTCTGGCCGCTGTGGCCGTTCGCGGGGTGGGCACTCTGGCGCTGGTCCGGCAGCCGCCTCGAGGCGCCGCTCGCGGTTCCGGCGATCCTGCTGGTGGCGCTGGCGGTGCTTGCGATCATGCATCCGGACGGGACCGAAGCGACGCTGTTACCGATGGTTCCGCCGATGGCGCTGCTCGCCGCGCTGTCTTTGCCGACGATACAGCGAAGCATCGTCAGCCTCGTGGACTGGTTCGCCGTCGCCACGTTCTCGCTGGTCGGGCTCGTGGTCTGGGCCTACTGGTTCGCGGTGATGACGGGCCGGCCACAGCGTATGTCCGAGAAGGCGCGCCATGCCATTCCAGGCTTCGTCGCCGAGTTCAATCTGCTAGAACTCGGTCTCGGGCTCGTCTTGACGCTCGCCTGGGTCACTCTGGTCGCGTGGCGGATCTCGCGCCGGCCACGGCCGTTCTGGCGCCCGATGGTGCTGTCGTCGGGCGGCATGGTGCTCGCCTGGTTCCTGCTGATGACGTTGTGGCTACCGGCGGCCAATTACCGCAAGAGCTATCGCGAACTCGCCAGCCAGATCCGGCCGTTGATCGCTGGCGACGCCTGCGTCGTCAGCCAGGGCCTCGATGGCGGCCAGCGCGCGCTGTTCGCGTACTACGCCGCTGCCCGGTTCCGGCGATTGCCGGCGCTGAACGGGTCGGTGAGCGTGCCGCCAACGGCGAGCTGCCCGTGGCTGCTGATCTCCGACCGGATCGAGGATCCGCACAATGTCGCCGGTCTCGAGGATGACTGGCGGCTCACATGGCAGGGACAGCGGCCGATGAACCGCGGTGAGCAGCTCTACCTCTATCGCCGGCGTGACGATCCGCCCACTAGCCGCGGAGAAAATGCGACCGGTAGTGGCGCAGCTCCTCGATAGACTCGATGATGTCGGCCAGCGCCGAATGTGCGCTGCGCTTGGCGAAGGCGCGGGCCACGGCCGGTTGCCATCGTCGGCAGAGTTCCTTGATGGTGCTGACGTCGAGGTTCCGATAATGGAACCAGGCCTCGAGTTCGGGCATGTACCGGGCCATGAAGCGCCGATCCTGGCAGATCGAATTGCCGCACATTGGCGAGGCACCGGGCGGCACCCATCGCGCCAGGAACGCGATCAGGTCGCGCTGCGCCGTGGCCTCGGTCACACGCGACTCGCGGACGCGTCGCGTCAGACCCGACCTGGCGTGGGTCGAGGTGTTCCAGCTGTCCATTGCCTCGAGTACCGCATCGGGCTGGTGGATCGCGAGCACCGGTCCTTGTGCGAGGATCGCGAGCTCGCCGTCGGTGACGACGACCGCGACCTCGATGATTCGATCGACATCGGGAGACAGCCCCGTCATCTCCATGTCGACCCAGACCAGCCGGTCCTCGGGTCGGCAGGCACCTGTCGTGCCGACGACTGCCGATGGCAAGCCGGCACTGCCGGACAATGGGTTGGAAGGAGTTGCTGTCATGGTCTAATGATCGCATGCACCCCGACACCTGGCGGCTGATCGTCCTCGCCGCGCTCGCGTTATCGCTTGCGGTCCGGTTCTGGCTTGCGTGGCGACAGTACCGGCACGTCGCCGCGCATCGCAATCGCGTGCCGGAAGCGTTCCGTGACCGGATCGCACTTGCCGCGCACGAACGGGCCGCCGACTACACCGCAGCCAAGCTGCGCCTTGGTCTCGTCGAGGCAGCGCTGTCGGCCACGCTGTTCGTGGCGCTCACCATCGGCGGCGGCATCGAGGCCGTAAGCAACGCCTGGAAGCCGTTGAGCATCGACCATCCGCTGTTCGGCCAGGTCGCGATCGTCGTCTCGGTCGTTCTGATTGGCAGCTTGTTCGAGCTGCCGATCGACGCCTGGCGTCAGTTCGTCCTCGAGCGCCGGTTCGGCTTCAACCGGATGACGATCGCGACCTTCGTCGCCGACCTCGGTCGCACGGCGCTGGTGGCCGCCGTCCTCGGGTTGCCACTGCTGCTCGCCGTGATCGCACTGATGCGCCGGCACGGCCCCTGGTGGTTCGAAGTCTGGCTGGTATGGGTGGCCTTCAACCTCGTCGTCCTCTGGATCTTCCCCACGTGGATCGCACCGCTGTTCAATCGCTTCAGCCCGCTGGCGGCCGGCGACGTCCGCGAGCGCGTCGAGGCGCTGGTCGAGCGCAACGGCTTTCGTGCCGACGGCCTATTCGTGATGGACGGCAGCCGGCGTTCGGCACACGGCAATGCCTACTTCACTGGTTTCGGTCGCGGCAAGCGGATCGTGTTCTTCGACACCCTTCTCGACCGGCTGGCGCCAGCCGAGATCGAGGCGGTGCTCGCTCACGAGTTGGGACACTTCCGCAAGGGGCATATCCGGCGGCGGATCGTCGTCTCGCTGTTGTCGAGCCTGGCCGGGCTCGCCCTGCTCGGGTGGCTGGCCGGGCAGCCCTGGTTCTACGTCGGGCTCGGCGTTACCGCGCCCTCGAACATGGCAGAGGCGCCGGCGCTGGCGCTGCTGCTGTTCATGTTCGTGCTGCCGCTGTTCGCCTTCGTGGTGCGTCCGATCGCCTCGTGGCTGTCGCGTCGCGACGAGTTCGAGGCCGACGATTTCGCCGCTGCCCAGAGCGGCGGTGCCGACCTCGCCAGTGCCCTGATCAAGCTCTATCAGGACAACGCCGCGACGCTCACGCCCGACCCGGTGCACTCGGCGTTCTATGATTCCCACCCGCCCGCGGCGATTCGGGTCGCGCGATTGCAGCGCGCTGCACGGGCCAGCCCAACGACGCTGCAGCCGACCCGCTGATGGAAGCGGCGGTCGGCAACGCCGACGTCGTCGCCGCCTACGGCCGACACGTACTGCTACGCGACGATCAGGGACGCCCGCACGCGGCCGTCATTCGCGGCCGTCGCCGCGAAGCCGTCGTCGGCGACCGTGTCGTGGCCGCACCGGCATCGAGCGACCAGATGATCATCGAGCAGATCGCTGCACGGCGCAACGTCGTGCGTCGAAGCGATGGCTTTCGCGAAAAGTCGATCGCGGCCAATCTCGATCGCGCCTTCGTCGTGGTGAGCGGTGCACCGCGGTTCGACGAAGCGTTGTTGCTGCGAGTGCTGATCGCGCTGGGCGCCGAAGGAATCGCTACCGGACTGATCGTGACCAAGAGCGATCTGGCCGAAGCAACGGCGGCGATCATGCCGCGGCTCGCCGTTCACGAGGCGCTGGGGATTCCGATCCTGCGCGTTTCGGCCGGCCGCGGCGACGATGGCGCCGCCGGCGGCGATGCAACCGGCGATGCAACCGGCGATGCTGTCGGCGATGCAACCGGCGTAGCCGCCAGCGGTGCATCCGGCAGTGCATCCGGCAGTGCAACCAGCGATGCAACCGGCGATGCAACCGGCGTAGCCGCCAGCGATGCAGCCGGCGGAGCACCCGGCGACGCCACGGGCCTCGGCGCGCTGAGCGCAACCCTGGGCGGCGGTCGCACTCTGCTGCTCGGGCAGAGCGGAATGGGAAAGTCGACGCTGGTCAATGCCCTGATCCCGACCGCGGCCCAGCAGACGGCATCGATCTCGCGCGCCCTCAACAGCGGGCGACACACGACGACGGTCACCCGGGCGTTCGAGCTTCCCGGTGGCGGGACGCTGATCGACTCGCCGGGATTCCAGACGTTCGAGGTCGATCACCTGTCGCGATGGCAGATCGATCACGCGATGCCCGAGTTCGCCGACCTCCTCGGCCATTGCCGGTTCAACGACTGCGAGCATCGCGGCGAACCGGGCTGTGCGGTCCTCGAAGCGCGCGAGGCCGGCCGCATCGATGATCTTCGGCTGCGGCTCTACCGAGAACTGATCGACGGCCGCCGACGTCGTCGGTCGTAGCGGGTCCGCTGACCAGTCGGGACTAGCTGATCAGGATCACCAGCAACCACAACCCGCCCCAGATCATTGCCGCGCGGCCGAGCAGTGCGCGCAGCGCCGGAAAGCTCGCCGGCGATGGCGCGGCATCGGGCGGATCGTGATCGGGCGTGGCCGCTTGAACGGCGCGTTCGACGGCGCGATCGGTCAGTCGGATCCCCAACGCGCCGCTTGCCGCCGGCAGCAGCAGCAACTGCTGGGCGAATGCCGGTTGCTTCTGCACTACTGGATCGATCCGGTCGGCCGCGCTGGCATCGTGCCCGGCACGCAACCCGAGCATCGCGTCGTCGAAGCGGCCGGCAAAGGCCAGGCTCGCGGCCGCGAGCCGGATCGGTACCCAGTCGAGCCAGCGCAGTCCGCTACGCGATGCGCCAGTGCGACGCTCCGCAGCGAGGCGGGCGAAGCCGTAGGCCACGGGGCCGGCAGGCCCGAGCAGCAAGTACCAGAACAGCGGAGCGAAAACATCGCGATAGCTGTCGATCAGCGGCAAGGAGAACGCCGAGCGCGCCGCGACCATGGATCCCGACAGGCCACCTTGCAGTGGCGTGACGACGGACGGCCGCCGGCGGGCAGCCGAGTACGTCGCGACGGGTCCGCTGCGATCGCCGCTCGACCAACGGGTCACGGCCGCACGCATCGCGGCGCGCTCGCCGGCCGCAGCCAGCAGGCTCAACCGATCGAGGCGCCGGACCAGGCGACCGACCGGCACGGTGAAGTAGAGAACAAGCGCATGAAAGGCGATCGTCAACAGGGCGCCGATTGCGCCCAGCGATCCCACCAACGCCTGCAGCAACCCTACGGCGACCGCGGGCACGACCAGCATTACGACCCAGCCGCCCCAGCCTAGGGGTGCGCCGGCGTTCGGAGCGACTACTTCGAGCAGGCGATCGGCGAACCCCCAGAGCGGATTCGCCCGCGAGAGGCCGCTACCGACCGGGTCGCTGGCGAGCACGTCAGCGGGCAGATCGTCGGCGGCCGCCGCGTCCTGGGCAGCGAGCCCGGCGTCGAATGCCGGCGCCTCACCCAGCAGGGCCTTCCCGAGCGGCGAGGCCTCACCGGCCAGCGAAGCCTCACCGGCCAGCGATGCCTCATCGAGCGGCGAAGCACCACCGAGCGGCGGACCCTCGGCACCGGGCGAGTCGATGACGTCGGGCGCGAGCACGGGGTCGGCGGGTTCGAGTGGCCGCACCCATTCGATCACGAGACTGAGGATCCAGGCGACGAGGTTCATGGCGACTCGGGTGCGTGTCGAGGCGGCCGTTCAGGCAGCGAGGAACCGATAGAAGTTTCGCAGCATCGCAGCCGTGGCTCCCCAGATGAAGTACTCATCGGTCGCTTCCGGGTCGGGCCGCCAGGGCATGGCCAGGAAACTGCGCGACCGCTGGCGCTCGCCATCGACCCAGTGGACGATCCGGCGCTGGTGATTCTGCGGATCCATGAGAAACACGAGCGGCACCTCGAAGATCTCGGCAACTTCGCTCGGTGCCGGGACGAGATCGGACGCCGCGACCTCGCTGGCGACTTCGGCGACTACCGGAACAACGTGAAAACCGGTACCGGTCCGGTATTCCGGCAACGTCCCCAGGACATCGATCCGCGATGGCGACAGGCCGATCTCCTCCTCGGTTTCGCGCAACGCCGCCGCGATCGGAGACTCCCCGATCTCGAGCCTGCCGCCCGGGAACGCAATCTGGCCGCGGTGATGACGGAGCGTATCGCTGCGCCGGGTGAGCAGCAGCGACGTTCCATGGGGCCTCGCCAGCAACGGAATCAATACCGCAGCCATCCGCGGCTCCAGCGCCGGGCCGACAGGGCGATCCTCGATCACCTCGGGAGACCAGGTGGGCGGCGCGGCGAAGCGCCGCCGGATCTCGGCGATCTCGAGGCGCTGCGGGTCAGGCGCCGTTCCCTGGTTCGGTCCGAATGGGATCCGCGGGAGCCTGCGCGGATCGTCTATGCTGAACTGAGTCATCGCCGCCGTCGACCGTGATCGAGACGACGAGGCCTGAATCGCGGAACGCCGACCGTCAGCCGGCAGTCGAGGCCACGTCAGGGGCCGCGTTCGGCGCGGCGGCCGGGGCCGGCCGTTGCGCCGCGGCGCCGGTGCTGTCACCGCCCTTGCCCTTGCCCCGCTTGCCCTTGCCCTTCGCAGCCGCCTTGGCCTCGGCGGCGGCCTCCTCGCTCATGTCGCCCCCGACGTTGGCTGCGTCGACACCGACCGCACCACGACCAGGCAGGCGCTCCTTGATCCGGGCCTTCTTGCCCGAGAGGTCGCGCAGGTAGTAGAGCTTCGCGCGCCGGACGTCGCCGCGGCGTTTGACCTCGATCGCTGCGATCAGCGGCGAGTACAACTGGAACGTTCGTTCGACCCCCTCGCCGGATGAGATCTTGCGCACGGTGAAGGCGCTGTTCAGCCCCCGATTGCGACGCGCGATGACGACCCCTTCATAGACCGGCACGCGCTTGCGCGAGCCTTCGACGACGTTGACCGATACCGCGACCGTGTCGCCCGGCACGAAGGCCGGGATGGTCTTGCCGAGCCGATCGATCTCGGCTTTCTCGAGTTGGGCGATGAGATTCATGAGTGCTCCAGTGCGTCGTGCCGGCTGCCGCTATTGTGGCGCGGCGCGCTTCCGCCGCCGCCCTTCGCGACGGCGTTCGAAGGGGTGGCGTGCGTAAAAAATGGCCCGCCACGCCGTGCGCGAGGGCAGTCCGGACCGGTAGAGGATGACATTCGGGTGGCATTCGGAATGCGCTCGGATGGATTCGAACGCGTTCGGAATGACGCCCGGAACTGGCCTCTCGAGTGCCCGGCGCTGAACGGGACCGCAGCGCGCGAAACCGGGTAGTGTAGCGTAGTCCGTCGCCCGCCTCGGCACGCATCCGTGATGCGACGGCCGATCAGGCGGAGGGACCGATCAGGCGCAGGGACCGATCAGGCGCAGGGACCGATCAGGCGGAGGGACCGATCAGGCGCACTGGACCGTCAGGGGCGCCGGGGTCGATCAGGCACTGCCGCGAGCAAGTCGGGACGCTTGCGCGCGGTCGCCGCCTCTGCCTCCGAGCGCCGCCACCGGGCGATCTCGGCGTGATTGCCCGACAGCAGTACCGGTGGCACGGCCACGCCGCCGAACGACTCCGGTCGTGTGTAGTGCGGGTGGTCGAGAAGGCCGTCGCTGAACGATTCGGCGAGGGCCGAGTCCGGGTCGTTGAGGGTACCGGGAAGGAGCCGCACGACGGCGTCAACCAGCAGCAAGGCCGGCAGTTCGCCACCCGAGGCGATGAAATCGCCGATCGAGATCTCCTCGTCGACCTCGGCATCGAGGAAGCGCTGGTCGATGGCCTCATAGCGGCCGCAGAGCAGGATCGCGCCATTCCCGGCCGCCAGCAGATGGACGCGACCCTGGTCGAGCCGCTGGCCCTGTGGCGAGAGATGGATCAGCGGCAGTGATGGCTTGCCGACCGCGGCGCGCGCCGCACGGATCGCCGCCAGGCAACGGGCCAGCGGCTCGGCCAGCATCACCATCCCGGGGCCGCCGCCGTATGGGCGGTCGTCGACGCGGCGATAGGGCCCATCGGCGTGGTCGCGCGGATTCCAGCATCGCAGTCGGTGCGATCCCGACGACAGCGCCCGACCCGTTACCCCGATCGCGGCCATGGCCGCCGTCTGTTCGGGAAACAGCGTGATCAGTTCGAAATCCATCGCACGGCCACGGTCAGGCCCAGTCCTCGGACCAATCGACGACGATGCGGCGGGAAGCGATCACGACGGTGACGACGTAGGGTTCGATGAACGGGATCAGCATCCGGCCGCCGACGCGCAGCAGCGGACCGGCGCCGAATTCCTGGACGTCCGTGACCGGACCGAGCGGCTGCCCCGAGGTGTCGAACACGTCGCAACCGATCAAGTCGGACCAGTAGTATTCGTCGTCAGCCGCCGGAGGAAACGCCGAGCGGAGCACGCTCAGCGTCGCGCCCTTCCAGCCGAGCACGTCCTCGCGGGTCGGCGCCGGATCCAGTTCAGCGATCAGCGCATCGGGACGAATGGTGACCGCCCGGACGTCGAGGTCTCGCACCAGTCCGTCGCGGCCCGTGAGGCGCCAACGTTGGACGTCGTTCAGGACCGAAGCTTCGGGGCCGGCCCATGGCTCGACCTTCAGCGCGCCGCTGACACCGAACGCACCGATGACTCGACCGACCTCGACCCAGCGATCGTCCCCCGAATCGTTGCGGTCGACATCGTCACCGTTGCGATCACCGGCCACGGGCGCCAGGGCTCAAGCCGGGTCGACGCTCAGGCGGCAGCGGCGGCCGGCTCGGCAACGGCGTCGGTCGGGCCCGAGGGGCTCGCCACGGCACCCGCGGAGCGAATCAATCGCTCGACGCTTGGCGAGACCTGGGCGCCCTGCTTGCGCCAGTGGTCCACGCGCGCCACGTCGATGCGCATCGCCTGCCGCTCCGACTGTGGTGCTACGGGGTTGTAGAACCCCAGGCGCTCGATGAAACTGCCGTCGCGACGATTGCGCTTGTCGGTGACGACGATGTTGTAGAACGGACGTTTTTTCGCGCCGGCGCGCGACAGTCTGACGACGACCATGAAGCCTCTCTCGGCATAGGGTAACCGGCGATTATAGGAAAAACCGGATGCGAAAGGCCGGCCGACAAAAAAAGCCGGCGCCCGAAGGCGCCGGTACGTCCAGCCAAGGAGTTCTGTCGTCGATCAGCGAGCGGTACTGAAGCCGCTGCCGATGAATCCGCCACCGCGTCCGCTAACCGCACCGGGAGACGAGGTGTACTGGCGCGGGACACGGTGGAGCGGCACCAGTGGCCGCGCGGAATGGCCATAACCGGTCCACATCGGGTAGTAGTAATCTCCATCGTAGCCTGGGTCACGCGCCGAAATGGACCTGTGCATCCGCCCGCTGGCCTCGGCTTGTTCAGTGGCCATCCGCCGGCGCTCGAACCCTTCGGCCTGTTGCCGCCAGTAGTCGCGTTCGGCCTCCGCTGCGCCCTTTTGCACCGACGTGTATTCGTACTTGTGGGATACGACCGAACGCGCCCCTTCGGCCGGACGGTCGCCGACGACGGTTGAACCGTCGGGCAGTCGCGACTCGAACACGGTCAAGGCGGCCGCTGCGGCCGACGTTGCGGCGAGTGCCGCACAGGCGCCCAGCGCCCACCCCAAGCTCTTCCCGACAATCGATTGCATTGCAACTGCTCCTGCCATGTCGCGCCCTCCCCGGCCCCGTGTTCCCGAGCCCGGTTACCGCGCCCCACCCGCTTCGGGGTCCGGACGTGCGCGATCGATTCTTCGGGATGGCCGGGAGCCGCGCAACTGA
>JBEVJQ010000281.1:0-4782 GCA_040510055.1 Burkholderiaceae bacterium
GCTTGCTTTCCCGCTGCGCTGCCCCCCTCTCCTCCCGCACCCCCGCATCAGTCCCAAGTCTTTTTCCTGGGTGCCACCACCCCCCACCCCCCCCCCCGGCCGCCCGCGCGGGGCCCCCCCGGCGCCCGCCCCCCCCCGCGACTCGCCCCGTCGATCCGGCTGCTACCCAGGTGGCAGCCGGTCTTGAAACCGACCGCGTCGAACTGTCCGGTGCCGCCACGAAAGCCGGGGAGGACGCAGTTGTCGATGCCGCCCGCGTCCAGGCCATTCAGAAGGCGATCGCCGAGGGCCGCTACCAGATCCACGTCGAGAGGATCGCCGACACCATGATCTCGCAGGCAGCCGAGCTGGTCGAGACGCTGGCCGAAGTGGCACGCAGCACGCGATGACGCGTCCGCTGCAGGCGATCACGGCGCAGGAACAGGCGCCGGCGGCCCGGCGACACTCGCTCGCGACCGAGGAACGCGCGCCGGCGGCCCGGCGACACTCGCTCGTGGCCCGGGACCCCGCGCTCGTGGCCCGGGAACATGCGCTCGCGACGCTGGAGCACGCCATCGCGGCGCTGGAAGACGCGCTCGCGGCCCAGGCCGCTGCGCTCTGTTCGCGCGATCCGGTCGATCTCGAGCGCTGCAACGGCGCGTTGGCCGAGGCGCTGTCGAACCTGCGGTCGCTGTGGCGGCCGACCGGGGGCACGCCATCGCCGACGGCCGGACTCCCGGGGGTCCGGGAACTCGAACGGATCCGAGGCCGCCTCTCGTCGCAGCGGACACTGGTCGCGCGCGCGGCGATCAGCAATCGCGCCGCCCTGGGATCGATGGGGTTGGCGCCGGCCAGTGTCGAGCCCGCGCCCTGGCCGGGTGCTGCCGAGCGCCGGCCGACTCACCTGCTGGCCTGAGCTTGATGTCCTGAGCTGGATGTCCCGAACGGGATGTCCTGAGCTTGATGTCCCGAACGGGATGTCCCGAGCTCGGGGTCTTGAGCTTCGGCCGCTTGGTCTGGCGCGCGTCGATTACTGGCCAGCAGCCAATCTGCTCTCATCGGCGGCGGCGAAATGCGCCAATTGATCAGCGCGAGCCTTCTCGAACGACGGGCGGTCGGTCACGCGGGTCACATAGGTATCGGTCGCGGGTCGATCACCGGAAGAGCGGACTTTCGAAACGCGCAGGACATCTGCATCGATCGCGTACAAACCACGGGGGCCACCGGGCACCCAATCGTAGGTCCAAAGGATCAGTTCGCTCATTTCTGGCCCATTGTCAAAACCTCGATCCGATGAAGAGCTGCCCCTGAAGGCTCTCGGATTCCGGTTACCTGATCGGGGTTCGCCGATCTGCCAAGGAAACTCGCACGGAAGCCTGCTGAGATCGTTGCGGCTCAGGCCGTGCGGCAAGTCTTGGTGAAACTGCATCGCGATGTCAATTTCCGCGATCGGGTCGAAGCCGAACGGCCGCTTTCCCGCCCGACGGTGGGGTGCGGACGCTTGCCTGGGTCCTAGCCTGGGGTCCTGAGTTGGGGGTCTCGAGCTGGGGGTTCCTGTTCCACCAGCAAGGAACAGGTCGCTCGGCCGTTCAGAGCCAGTCGGTCAGGCGCGAGCGGATTCGCGCGACGGCCTGGCTGTGAATCTGGCTGACCCGCGACTCGGTCACGCCCAACACCGCGCCAATCTCCTTCAGATTGAGATCCTGCTCGTAGTACAGGCTCATCACCAGCCCCTCGCGCTCGGGCAATTCCTTGATCGACGCGACCAGCGCCGACCGGAACCGGCTGTCTTGCAGCCGGTCGAGCGGCGTCGGCCTGTCGGCGGCAAGGTTGCGCTCGACGAAGCCCTCTTCCCCGTCGTCATCGCCGACGTCGTCCATGTAGACGAGCTGGGTCCCGCGTGCTTCGCCGAGCATCCGCTGGTACTCGTCGAGCGAGACGCCGAGAACATCGGCGACCTCGCGCTCGGTGGCACTGCGCTGCTCGCGCTGCTCGACCGTGCGGATGGCCTGGTCGATCGTGCGCTGGCTCTTGCGCAAGGATCGCGGCATCCAGTCGTAGCTGCGCAGCTCGTCGAGCATCGCGCCGCGGACGCGCTGCATCGCGAAGGTCTCGAACTGAACGTCAGTGGCGGGGTCGAAGCGGCCCATGGCGTCGAACAGGGCGATCATCCCGGCCTGGACCAGGTCGTCGACGTCGACGCTGGGCGGCAGGCGCGCCATCAGCTGGCTGGCGGCCCGGCGGACGGCCGGGCGCAGGCTGCTGATCACGCCATCGGGTTCAAGCGTGCCGCGGGCGGTATACATGATCGGCGGGTTCGACAACGAGGGGCACGGAACACCATGCCGGAGGCGGCAATCCGGCGGCTATCGGTGCCGTCAATGCGGCGCTGTTCGGCGGGCCGCCGAGCCAGGCGGTGTTGGGGCAGGCGGGAAGGGCAAAGGCGATCTGCTCGAAAGTCCGCGCCGCGGCGCAACCGCCTTCGATCGCGAACACCGACATACCCCGTTCGCGGGCGAGATGGACAGCGGGCTCGTCCGCGACGGCGCCACCGAAGTCCACTTCGAGCCCGAGATACAGGCTCGCCGCGCGACCGAGCCGCAGGTGGGCCGCCTCGGCCTGTCCCAGCGACTCGGCCGGACAGTAGGCAACGCGGAAGCGGTGGGCCGGATAGCGGTCATGCAGGAGCTTGATGCGGGCGTAGGTGCGCGCCAGCTGCCATGGTTCGGCACCGCAGGCCAGGATGATTTCGGCGGTCGTGCCGATCATCAACGGTGCCACGGTCGCGACCGTCGCGCAGGCCAGCACGGTGTCGAAGCCGGCACCGAGCCCGGCCAGCCATCGTTGCAGTTCTGCGGCGGCCGGCCGGCTGCGCGCCGCCGCCAACAGCCCGCGCGTCGCCGGCATGACGCTGAAGCCATCGTCGGTCGTCAGTGCCACTGATTCGGCCGGGCGCTCCCCGCCGAGCACGTGACTCAGGTCGTGACGGGCCCTCAGTCCGAGCATCGGCGCGATACGGCCGTGCTCGCCGTCGAGCAACAACGTGCGCTGCCCTTGGCGCGCCAACGCGGCCGCCAGGTCGATCGCGAATCCACTCTGGTCGCCACCCCCTTCGGGCGTGACCAGGGGGACGAGGCGCGGGCGACGGCCGTGAACGTCGAACAGCCGCCGCAGACCGGCGGCCTGATCGAAGGCCGGCCCCGGACGGTTGCGCTCAGGCATGGGTCGAGGAGCCTGGTGGCGGCACCGATGCCGGCGACGCCAGGTCGAATCCGTCGAAGTCGAACACCGGGCTGGCCGGCACATCGAACGCGCGCGCGACCAGCGCTTTCGGATCGGGAAACTGCCAGTCCTCCGGAACGCGCTGCCCATCGGCGACGCCAACCAGCGGCAGCCGGTGACGGACCAGGCAGTCGACGACGCCACCGAGCTTGACCGCCTCGTCGACCTTCGAGACGACGACGCCATCGTGCGGACCGGCGCGGTAGGCGTTGACGACATCCTCGAGGGTCTCGGGCTGGGCAGCGGCGTTCAGCACCAGCAGCTTGCGAATGTTGGCCGACGACATCGAGTCGATCAGGTCGTTCAATCGCTCGTCGCGCTGACCGATTCCGACGGTATCCACCAGAACCAGCTTGCGACTCATGTTCTGGGACATGAAGCTGGCCAGGCCGGCGGCATCGTGCGCCAGACGGACGGGAACGCCGAGCAGCCGCCCGAAGGTGCGCAACTGATCGTGGGCGCCGATCCGGTAGGTGTCCAAGGTGACCAGCCCGATCGAGTCGACTCCGTGGCGCAGCGCGAACTGCGCCGCCATCTTGGCGACGGTCGTGGTCTTGCCCACGCCCGTGGGTCCGACCAGCGCATGGAAGCCACCGACGTCGAGGATCGTCTGGCCGGCACGGTCGAGGCGGATGACTCGGGCCAGCATCTGTCTGGCCCAGGCTTCGGCCTGGGCCGGGTCGGCGCCGGCCGGGATCTTCGCGAGCAGCCTGCGCACCAGCGTGGCCGACAGGCCGCAGGCGCGCAGTCGTCGCATCAGGCCATGGGCCACGCCTTCGGTCTGAGAGCCCCAGCGGGCGAGGGAAAACAGTTGGCTCCGGATCAGCCCGCGCATCTTGCGCAGTTCGGCGAGCACGACGTCGGGATCCGACGACCGTCCGGGTCCGGGTGACACGCCGGCCGCTGCCGGCATCACGAGAGCCTGGGCGGCAACCACCGGTGCAGACGGCCCGTTCGCAACCCGAGGCGCGGCTGCCGCGACGACTGACGCGGCTGGTGCAACGGCCGACGCGGCTGGTGCGGCGGCTGCGGCTGGTGCGGCGGCTGGCGCGGCTGGTGCGGCTGGTGCAACGGCGGCGGACGACACCACGGCAACCACCGGTGCAACGGCTGGCACGGCCGGCACGGTTGGCACGAGCGCCGGCGCCGGCATCGGGGACTCGATTCGCAGCGAGGGCACCTCCGGCGCCTCGAGCAAAGCCTGTTCGCGCTGTGCCAGGCGATCACGGACGTACTGCTGGAACGACAGCGTGCTCATGGGCTCGGCCGGCAAGGCGCGGGGTTGCGCCGTCGCGGTGCCGCGCGCCCGACCACGGCGCCGATCGTCGGCGTCGGCCGTGCCCTGCGAGCGCTGCGGTATCCGGGTGCCTTCGGGCGATCTGCCCGACGCGGCCGCGGACAGCGCCTCGGGACGCGCATTGGATCGCTCGGACAATGCGCCGGGGGGTGCGACGGACGATGCCCCCGGCAATGTCCTCGGCAACGGATCGGGCAGTGAATCGGGCAGCGCGTCGGGAAGTG
>JBEVJQ010000282.1:0-7437 GCA_040510055.1 Burkholderiaceae bacterium
CCGGTCCGAATCGCGAAGGCCAGCGCGACCAGGGCGACGTGCCTTCCGACGTCCCGCGCGACGGCGGTCGTGATGCGCAGCGCGATCCGCAGCAGGGCGGCGCTGCCGACCCGCAGAAGAATGCCCAGCGCGACAACGGCAAGAGCGGCCGACGCGCTCAGCGTCCGCCCCGCGAAGACGTGCAGAACGGCGTCGGCACGGGAGTCGTGATCAAGGACGACGGGCTGATCCTGTCGAACCTGCACGTCGTCGCAGGCGCGCGCCGGATCACCGTCGTGTTCGCCGACGGTTCGGAGTCCGAGGCCATCGTCACCGGTGCCCGCCCCGAGCACGACCTGGCGGTACTGAAGGCGAAGAAGATTCCCGACGACCTGCAACCGGCCACGCTGCGGTCGACGGGCGACCTGTCCGAGGGCGATGGCGTGATCGTCATCGGCTTCCCGTTCGACATCGGGCCGTCGGTAAGCTCCGGCGTGATCTCGGGCTTCAACCGCGAGTACCGCTCGACCGGTGGCGAACGTATCCTGACCAACCTGATCCAGTTCGATGCAGCGGCCAATCCGGGCAACTCCGGCGGCCCGCTCGCGACGATGGAGGGCGAGGTCGTGGGGATCGTCACCGCGATCCTCAATCCGAACAACCAACGCTCGTTCGTCGGGATCGGATTCGCCGTGCCGATCGAGAACGCCGCCGCTGCGGCTGGCCTGCCGCCGCACTGATCCGCTCTACCGGAGTTCCAGGATGTCCGAAACGCCGCGCCCCTATGTCGTCCAGCCCAACCCGGTCAACGCCGAATCGGTGTCGGCGCTGATGCAGCGCATCCTCTACGAGGTCAAGAAGGTCGTCGTCGGCCAGGACCATTTCCTCGAGCGCGTCCTGGTCGCGATCCTCGCGCAGGGTCACCTCCTGGTCGAAGGTGTCCCGGGGCTGGCCAAGACGCGCACGGTGAACACGCTGGCGACGACGATCCGGGGTGCTTTCCGTCGGATCCAGTTCACTCCCGACCTCGTGCCGGCCGACCTCGTCGGAACCCGGATCTACAACCAGCGAACCGGCGAGTTCGCCACCTCGCTCGGCCCGGTGTTCACCAACCTGCTGCTCGCCGACGAGATCAACCGCGCCCCGGCCAAGGTCCAGAGCGCGTTGCTCGAGGTCATGCAGGAGTACCAGGTGACGATTGCCGGCGAGAGCCACAAGGTCCCGCGGCCGTTCCTCGTCATGGCCACGCAGAACCCGATCGAGACCGAGGGTACCTATCCGCTGCCCGAGGCGCAGGTCGACCGCTTCATGATGAAGGTGCTGATCGGCTATCCGACCGAGGAAGAGGAGTTCGTCATCGTCGATCGCGTGACCGGCGTCCCGCCGGTGATCGGCTCGGTGGCCAGCACCGAGGATCTGGCGCAGCTCCAGAGGCAATGCCGCCAGTGCTACGTCGATCCGTCGCTGGTCCAGCATGCCGTCCGGCTGGTGGCCGCGACGCGCGACCCGGATCGCTACGGCGTCCGAGACACGGCAAAGTACCTGACGTTCGGTGCGAGCCCGCGGGCCTCGATCAACCTGATCGAGGCGTCGCGGGCGCTGGCGATGCTGCGCGGGCGCAGCTACGTCTGGCCCGAAGACCTGACCGACCTCGCACCCGACGTGCTCCGCCACCGGCTCGTGCTGTCGTACGAAGCGCTGTCCGACGGCCAATCGGCCGACGCAATCGTCCACCGGATCCTGCAGGCGCTGCCGGCACCGGAGAAACCGCTCGACGCCCATGTCCAGGTCGGTTGAGCCGGCGGTCGTGCCGACGACCCGCACCGCAGCAGGCTGAGCGGCATGGCGAGGCACGCCGAGAAGCTGCTGCGCCGGATCGAGTTCACCGTGGCCCGGCGACTCGAGGGCTTGCTTCATGGCGACTACCGGACATTGTTCCGCGGCTTCGGCCTCGACCTCGCGGACTTGCGCGAGTACCAGTTCCACGACGACGTCCGGCACATCGACTGGAACGTCACCGCCAGGCTTCAACAGACTCATGTCCGTGACTATCACGAGGATCGCGAAGTCGCCGCGTGGTTCCTGATGGACCTCAGCCCGTCGATCGACTTCGGCTCCGGCGAGGTCACCAAGCGGTCGATCGCTGTCGACTTCGTCGCGCTGATGGCGCGGCTGCTGACCAGCCACGGCAACCGCGTCGGTGCCGTCCTTTACGGCGACCGGATCGACCGTGTCGTTGCCAGCGGCAGCGGCCGGCGCCACGTCCTGGCGCTGCTCGATGCGCTGCTCGCGCCGCGGATCGTGAAGTCGCGGACCACGACCAATCTGGCCCAGCTGCTGGAGCAGTCGGTGCCGCTGCTCAAGCGTCGGTCCGTGGTCTTCGTGGTGTCCGACTTCATGACCGAGCCCGGCTGGTCGCGCGGGCTGCACGCGCTCGCTCGCCGGCACGAAGTCATCGCCGTCCGGCTGCACGATCCGGTCGAGACGCAGCTTCCGGACCTCGGACTGATCGTCGGCGAGGATTCCGAAACCGGTGAGCGGCTGTTCGTCGACACCCATGATGCGGGCGTCCGCCGTCGGTTCGAGCGTCAGGTCGACGAACGCGAGGCAGCGCTCCGCGATGAGTTCGGCCGCGCCGGCGTCGACGCGCTCGAACTGTCCACGGACGAGCCACTGGCCGAGGCCGTCGTGCGCTTCGCCGAACTGCGCAAGCTGCGCAGCCGGCTGGCCGGCGGCCTGGCCGCGGGAGGCCGCGGTCGCGGGGCCGCGCTCATCGGAGCAGCGCCGTGACCTTCCTGTGGCCGACGCTGCTGTGGCTGTTGCTCGCCGTGCCGATGCTCGCCATCGTCTACGCGGCCATCGCCCGCCGGCGCCGCCGGCGAACGCTCGACTATTCCGGACTCGGCTACGGGCCGCCGGTAGCTGCTGGCGCTGCCGGCGGCGCTGGCGCGGTCCCCGGGCGGATGCCGGCCGGACGCCGGTCGCGAACGCCGTGGGCTCGCCGGATGGTGCCGTTCGCGCTGTTCCTGCTGGCGTTGACGGCGTTGTTCGCGGCCGCGGCCAGGCCCTCGGCCGTGGTCATGGTTCCGCGCCTCAACCAGACGATCCTGCTGGCGCTCGACTCGTCGCTGTCGATGCGGGCGGCCGACGTCAAGCCGAGTCGCCTCGAGGCGCTGCAGTCGGCGGCGCGCGCGTTCATCGAGGCGCAGCCGGCCGATACCAAGATCGGCATCGTGACCTTTGCCGCGACGGCAGCCGTGGTCCAGACGCCGACCGTCGTTCGCGAGGATGCGATCGCTGCGATCGAACGGATGAAGCTGCAGAAGGGGACGGCCATCGGCAGCGCGATCCTGGTCGCGCTCGGCGTGCTTTTCCCCGACGCCGACTTCGAGCAGCGGCTGTCACGTCCGGGCGGGCAGGGTGGCGGCCGCGATCGCCAGGCCGGCGCGTCCGGTTCGTCGTCGAGCGCATCGTCCGACAAGGCCGAGAAGGCGCGGCACGAACCGGTTCCTCCCGGCTCCTACGCGTCGGCTGCCATCGTCGTCGTCACCGATGGTCAGTCGACGGTAGGACCGGCGCCGGCCGAGGTAGCCAAACTTGCCGCCGAGCAGGGCGTTCGCGTCTACACGATCGGCGTCGGCACGGCCGGCGGCGAAGTCATCGAAGGCGACGGCTGGAAGGTCCGCGTGAAGCTCGATGAATCGGTGCTGAAGGACGTGGCCACGCAGACTCGCGGCGAATACCACATGGCCGAGTCGGCCGGCGCGCTGAATCGGATCTACCGCGAGCTCGGGACGCGCTTCGTGCTCGAGAAAAAAGAGACGGAAATCACGTCGTGGTTCACGGCTGCCGGCGCGTTGCTCGCGCTGATGGCTGCAGCGCTGTCATTGATGCGCTTCAACCGCATCCTCTAGGCCGACGCCAGCCGCCTGGTCGGGCAGGTCCGCTGCAAGCGCGGGTGACGGCCTAACCGTCCTTCTTGCCGCGGCCGAACAGGTCGTCGAGCTTGCGCTGGGCGTCGTCGGCCACCGGCGTGCGTCCCGTCACGGCCGGGTACTCCTCGGCGATCCGGTCCTCCCAGAAACTGGCCGGATTCGGCGAGGCGAAGAAGCGCCGCGCGACTTCCAGCGGCACGCGGCGATAGGTCTTGGTCTCGCCATTGTGGAAGCGGATCTCGAGGTGTTCGCTGCGTTCGTCGTATCCCGCCGAGCGCATCCGGTCGGTATTCAGCGGACGGTGATCCATGGCCTGCTCTCCTCGAAACGATGCGCCGGGGTCGGAACCAAGGGCGCCAGAGTGCATCTTGCCCACGTTTCGCGAGACGTCAAGGGGCGCGACGTCTAGGCGCCGCGCTGGTCGCCCCCGGAACGACCCCCGTATCCGGGCCCCGGGGCCGCCCGGTCAGCCGCTGCGCGGCGATAATAGATCGGCCGATTCCACGATCCGCCGCGGTCACTCGCCCCTCCGCCGATGACATTCACCGCTCCCGAGACCGAGTCGATCGCTGCACAGGTCGAGGCGTTTCGTCGCGGCCGACGCGATCTCGATGCCGCGTTCGCCGAGATCGAGGACCGCATCGCCCGGCACGTCGATCTGAATCCGATCGCCTGGCTCGACGCCGATCGCGTTCGCGAGCGGATTCGGATGCTCAACGAGTCGGCTTCGGGCGATCGGTCCCCCGGACCGTCGACCCCGCTCTCGGGCCGGCGCCTGGCCGGAGTGTTCGTCTCGGTCAAGGACCTGTTCGCGGTACCGGGCGCGCCACTGGCCGCCGGTACCAGGGCCGCGTTGCCCGAGGTCGGTGCGGAATCGACCGTCGTCCGCCGACTGGTGGAGGCTGGCGCGATCGTTTTCGCCAAGACCCAGATGCACGAGATCGCCCTCGGCGCGACCGGCGAGAACACCTGGACCGGTGACGTCTGCAATCCGTACGATCCGACGCGCCAGGCCGGCGGTTCGTCGAGCGGTGCCGCCGTCGCGGTCGCCTGCGGGATCGGCGCGGCCGGCATCGGCTCGGACACCGGTGGCTCGGTGCGGATTCCGGCCGCTTTCTGCGGCGTCGTTGGATTCAAGCCGACATTCGGTGCGATCCCGCTCGGCGGCGCGTTGCCGTTGTCCTGGACCTGCGACCACGCCGGACCGCTCGCCCGGACGGTGGCCGACGCCACTCTCCTCTACGAGGTCCTGTCGGCGCGCTCGGCGGCTCACGGCACGGTCGCGCGACGCCCGCGGTTCGCCGTGCCGCAGACCTGGCTTCGCGGACGACTCGAGCCGGCGGTGCGCGACGCCTTCGAGCGTCGACTGGCTGCGCTCGCCAAGGTTGCCACCGTCGTCGATGTCGACCTGCCGGAACTGGCGCTGGCGTGGACCTGCTACACCCCGATCGTCCGGGCCGAAGCCGCGTACATCCACCGCGCCGCGCTGGCCGCCGGGGGTCGCGGCTTTTCCGACAGCGTCCTCGCGCCGTTGCGCGCTGGGGGCGTGGTCACCAGCGGCGAATACTTCGAAGCGATGAACGGCCGGCGCCGGATGATCGAGGCGCTCGATCGCAGTCTGGGCAATGTCGACGCCTGGCTGCTACCCACCAGCGCGGCCCAGCCTCCGGTCCGGGGCCAGACCGAGGTCCGGACCGAGGACGGGACGATGTCGGTCCGCGAGGCCGTCCTCGGCCAGACCCTGCCGTTCTCGTTTGCCGGTGTGCCGGCGCTGAGCGTGCCGGCCGGCTTCATCGATGGCCTGCCATGGGGACTGCAGGCCGTCGGCCGTCGCGACGGTGACGCCGGCCTGCTGGCGCTCGGGCGCTGGCTCGAGGGCCAGTGGACAGGACGGGCGTTGACGCCACCCGGGCAGCGAGGTTGACGCTAGCGCCGCGCCGCTAGCGCGGCGCCATCCGAAGCGCCCCGTCGAGTCGCACGGTCTCGCCGTTCAGCATCTCGTTCTCGATCATCGCGCGCGCGAGTTGCGCGTACTCGGCCGGCTTGCCCAGTCGCGACGGAAACGGAACCTGCTTGCCGAGCGAAGCTCGCAAGTCCTCGGACATGCCCATCAGCATCGGGGTCTCGAAGATTCCCGGGGCAATGGTCAGCACGCGGATGCCGTCGCGCGACAGGTCGCGGGCGATCGGCAACGTCATGCCGACCACGCCGCCCTTCGATGCCGAGTACGCGGCCTGTCCGATCTGGCCATCGAACGCCGCTACTGAGGCGGTGTTGATGATCACGCCGCGCTCGCCGCTGGCGAGCGCATCCTGGCGGGTCATTGCCGTCGCGGCCAACCGGATCATGTTGAAGGTGCCGATCAGGTTGACCTGGATCACGCGGCTGAAGCGGTCGAGCGGATGCGGCCCGTCCTTGGCGACGGTCTTGTGGCCGATCGCGATCCCGGCGCAGTTGACGAGGCCGCGAAGCGGGCCCAGTTTCAGCGCCTCGTCCACCACCGACTGGCCATCGGCCTCGCTGGTGACATCGCACTTCAGGAACCGCGCCGCCGCCCCGAGTTCGCTGGCCTTGGTCGCGCCCACTTCGGCATTGACGTCGGCGATGACGACCTGGCCGCCGCCGGCAACGATCATGTCGGAGGTGGCACCGCCAAGCCCGGACGCACCGCCGGTGACGATGAAAACGTGTCCTTCGATCTGCATTGCTGACTCCTCCGTGGTGTCCGACGGCCCGGCGGTCGCGTGACGGCACGCGCGGCGGCCGAGACGGTGTCGGTCGTTATTCGGTGCTGACGTCGACCCGTCGCGCCTCGCGATCGGTGCTGCCGGCGGCGACCATCGGCTTGCGCAGCACGACGCGTTCGTCGGGAACGCCGGCGCCGACCAGGACGTCGCGAACCGACTTCGCGCGTTGCTTGGCCAGTTCTTCGTTCAACGCCGGGTCGCCGGTCTTGTCGTGGAAGCCCGAAACGGCCAGGCGGACCGATGGAAACGACTTGGCATGTTCGACCAGGCGCTCGAGTTTGCGGCCAGCGCCGGTTTCCACCACGGCACTGCCGGAGTCGAAGTAGAGGCTGACCATCTCCTGGTGCGCCGGGGTGGTCGCCGGATCAGCGGCCTGCGCGGTGGCGCTGCGCACGGCGTCGGCCGCGCCCGTGGTGGCACTACGCGCCGCTTCGGCGACTGTCGAGGCAGCCCCGCGCGCCGAATCGGCAGCGCTGCCCGCGACCTGGGACGACGCGTCGGCCGCCTGGCCGGCAGCGTTGCGCGCCGTGTCGGCGGCGCTCCGCGCAGTGTCGGCGGCCGAACTCGTCGTATTGCGCGTGGCATCGGCGGCCGTGGCTGCGGCACTGCCGGCCGCGGCGGTGGCAGCGTCGGCCGCCGCCTTCGCGGCATCGGCCGCCTGGCCGGTCGCATTGGCAGCGGCATTGCCGACCGAACTGCTGCCGGTGCCGCCGGCAGCCGTGCCGGTCGCCGGACCGGTGGCGGGGTCGGTGACCGTGCCGGAGGCGGTCGAGCCG
>JBEVJQ010000283.1:0-15642 GCA_040510055.1 Burkholderiaceae bacterium
AACCGGCTTGCGCCCGATGACCGGGAAGGCATAAGTCGCGAGCGTTTTGATCCACTGGTCGCCGTGCTTGGCGTTCTTCCAGCCAGGCAGCAGTTTCTCGTGGACTGCTCGAGCAGTCACCTCGAAGGTCCAAGCAGCAAGCCGCTTCCTGGCGCTTACCTCTCGACCAGCCACCGATTGTGGTATCCGATCTGGTATTCGGATCGACGCACGTAGGCCAAATGTAAGTCAACACCACCGCCGTCCGGCGCTCTAATACTGGTGCCGGCTATCCGACTCGAACGGATGACCTACCGCTTACAAGGCGGTTGCTCTACCAACTGAGCTAAGCCGGCCGTGGGTTTCGGGCCGTCCCTGCCCGTCGTCCCCTGCCCCGACCATGATGCCATGGGACCTCGGGCTGCTACTTGATCCGCGTCAGCCGCGGTGAGCGCCGACCCTTGTTGCCGCCCTCGCCGTCGGGCGGACCTTCGGGCGGACGGTCCGGCGCAGGGTCGGCCACGTCGGCGTCACGTTCGCCACTCTCGGCGTTGCGATCCTCTCCGCGCGCGCCCTCGCGACCCGGATCCCCGCCGCCGAGCCCGCGATCCGCATCGCGCTGGCGATCCGAATCGCTGTCGACCGACTCGGAACGCCGATCGCCCCCGGCCGGATCGCGCTCGGCCGACTCCAGGAGCGGCGCCGGTGCCGCCGGCTCGGTCTGCTCGTCGTCCGGTGCTCTCGTCGGCACGACCTGCGGCGTACGGCCCAGGTTCTGCACGTTGGCTGCGGTCTCGACATCGTCGCTACCGCCTTCGCGGCGCCCCGACCGAGCACCGGAGGGTCCACGCCGCCGACGCTTGGCAGCATCGGGACCGAAAGCGATGACCTCGGCGCCCGGCCCGGGTCCGTCGGTCACTGCCTCGAGCCGCCGCGATCCGGGCTCGGTGCGGGCCGCCTGGCCCCGGCCTTCGCCGCGACCGCCAGCGCGCCGGCCCGCGGCCCGAATCGGCCTCGTCGTCGGCTGCCACCATCCGCGTGACGTCGAACGCCATCCCGTGTCCGGTTTCGCGCGCATAGATCGCCGTCACGTTGTCGACCGGTATCGACAACGACTGCGCGACGCCGGAGAACCGCGCCTGGAACTCGATCCGGTCGCTGCCGATCGTCAATCGGTTGGTCGCTGCCGGCGAGATATTGAGCACGATCTCGCCACCCTTGACGTACTGCATCGGCACCATCGTGTCGGCGTCGACCGTCACCGCGAGGTACGGCGTATAGCCGTTGTCGCAGCACCAGTCATAGAGCGCCCGTACGAGATAGGGCTTGGTCGAGGTCTCCGCCATCGGTGGCTCCGTTGTTGCGTGGCTGCCGCCCGCGGTTCAGCGACGCATCACCTTCTCCGAAGGCGTCAGCGCCTCGATGTAGGCCGGACGCGAGAAGATCCGCTCGGCGTACTTCATCAGCGGCGCGGCGGTCTTCGGCATCTCGATCGCGTAGTGGTCCAGCCGCCAGAGCAGCGGCGCCATCGCCACGTCGAGCATCGAGAACTCCTCGCCGAGCATGAACTTGTTCTTGACGAAGATCGGCGTGAGCTGGGTCAGCCGATCGCGGATCTGCTGGCGCGCCCGCTCCATCATCCGGCCCGTGTCCTTGTTGTGGTCGCGCCGCTCGAGCTGCTGGACGTGGATGAACAGCTCACGCTCGAAGTTGAACAGGAACAGCCGGGCGCGGGCCCGCATCACCGGGTCGGCCGGCATCAACTGCGGATGCGGGAAGCGCTCGTCGATGTACTCGTTGATGATGTTCGATTCATAGAGGATCAGATCGCGCTCGACCAGGATCGGAACCTGGCCGTACGGGTTCATGATCGCGATGTCCTCGGGCTTGTTGTAGAGGTCCACATCGCGGATCTCGAAGTCCATGCCCTTCTCGAACAGGACGAACCGGCACCGTTGGCTGAACGGGCAAGTCGTTCCGGAATAGAGGACCATCATGACGGCATTCTCCTGAGGACGTCCGCGTCGAGCTGGACATCGGGGCGGCCGGCGTCCGCGCGATCGCGGGGCCGCGGTGGCAAGGTCGGGTGTCGCGGGCCGGCACAGGCGCCGGTCCGTAGCGATCTCGCGGCGCCGGAGGTACCGGCGCCGATCCGACAGGACGGATTCAAGAGGCTACTTGACGTCCTTCCAGTATTCACGATTGAGCCACCATGCCAGGGCGGTCAACACGCCCAGGAACAGCAGCACCCAGACTCCCAGCCGCGTTCGCGTCCCGGCAGACGGGTCGGACACGAAGCTGATGAAGGCCACGAGGTTGGCCACGGTCTCGTCGAATTGCGGCTGGCTCAGGGTCCCGCCCTGAGCCGGAGCGAGCGTCGTCTTGCTGAACTCGTGGGCGTGCCCCTGCTCGAGCTTCTCGGTCTTCTCGCTGCGGACGCCGTTGGCGTCGAACGTGACCAGCGTCCGGCTGTAGCCGGTGACCTTGCCGCGCTCGTCCTTGTCGGCCTTGACGTCCTCGATGGTGGCGCCGCGCGATCCCTGGAGGTGCCAGAACACGTGGGGCATGCCGACGTTCGGGAACACCGCGTTGTTCCAGCCGGTCTCGCGGGTGTTGTCGCGATAGTAGCTGCGCAGGTAGGTGTAGAGCCAGTCCGAGCCGGAGCCCGCACCCGACGATCGGGCCCGGGCAATGACCGACAGGTCCGACGGCAGTGCACCGAACCAGGTCTTCGCGTCCTCGGGGCGCAGCGCCACCTTCATCGGGTCGCCGACCTTCTGGCTGGCGAACATCAGGTTGTCGCGGATCTGGTCTTCCGACAGGCCGATGTCGCGCATCCGGTTGTAGCGCATCAGCGAAGCGCCATGACAGTTCAGGCAGTAGTTGACGAAGGTGCGCGCGCCCTCCTGCAGCGCCACCTGCTGGGTGAGCTTGCTGGTGGGGAACTGGTCGAGCGCAGCCCCCCCTGAGGCGGCATGGGCAGGGGCGGCCTGAAGCAGCGCCATGGCGATCGCGATCACCGCCACGATCGCGGTCACCAGGACCGTCAGCGGATGGCGGCGGTCGCGGCGGCGGGGAACTGTCCCGTTCATCTGTCGGCTCCGATCTGGTCTCAGTGCTTGACGAAGGTGAGGCGCTCGGGAACCGGCCGACAGCGGCCCAGCGCACTCCACCACGGCATGAACAGGAAGAACCCGAAGTAGAGCAGCGTGCACAGCTGCGAGATCCGCTCGCCGACCAGCGACGGCGCCTGGACCCCGTAGTAGCCGAGAACGACGAACACGACGACGAACACGGCATAGACCCATTTGTGCCAGCTCGGCCGGTAGCGGATCGACCTGACGGGACTGTTGTCGATCCACGGC
Organism: Burkholderiaceae bacterium; assembly: GCA_040510055.1. GTDB lineage: Bacteria > Pseudomonadota > Gammaproteobacteria > Burkholderiales > Burkholderiaceae_E > Lautropia. The sequence goes on from JBEVJQ010000283.1 coordinate 3,345, forward strand.
ATCGCGAAGAAGATCAGAACCGACGCGCCCATCGCAACGACGCCCCAGAACTTGGCATCGAACGCGAAGAAGCCGGCGATCACGGCCGCGATGACGACCATGGCCACCACCTTGACAGCGAACACCGCGCGGCTCAACAGCAGCATCACGAGGAACAGCAGCAGGAACGGCGTCATTCCGAATGCCAGAAACTCGGTCGTGGTCGCTCGCAGGATCGAGTAGTACGGCGTGAAGTACCAGACCGGCGCGATGTGCGGCGGCGTCTGCAGCGGGTTGGCGGGGATGAAGTTGTTGTACTCGAGGAAGTAGCCGCCGAACTCGGGCGCGAAGAAGATCACCGCGGCAAAGATCAGCAGGAACACCATCACGCCGAGGAAGTCGTGGACCGAGTAGTACGGATGGAACGGAATGCCATCGAGCGGCCGGCCCTGGGCATCCTTGTTCGCCTTGATCTCGATCCCGTCCGGATTGTTCGAGCCGACCTCGTGCAGGGCGAAGATGTGCGCGGCCACCAGTCCGAGCAGCACCAGCGGGATCGCGATCACGTGGAACGCGAAGAACCGGTTCAGCGTCGCGTCACCCACCACGTAGTCGCCCCGGATCCAGACCGACAGGTCGGGGCCGATCAGCGGGATAGCCGAGAACAGGTTGACGATCACCTGCGCGCCCCAGTACGACATCTGGCCCCAGGGCAGCAGGTAGCCGAAAAACGCCTCGCCCATCAGCGTGAGGAAGATCAGGCAGCCGAACACCCAGATCAGTTCGCGCGGCTTGCGGTATGAGCCGTAGATCAGCCCGCGGAACATGTGCAGGTAGACGACGACGAAGAACGCCGAGGCACCGGTCGAATGCATGTAGCGGATCAGCCATCCCCAGGGCACGTCGCGCATGATGTACTCGACCGACTCGAACGCGCGCGTCGCATCGGGCTTGTAGTGCATCACGAGAAAGATGCCGGTGACGATCTGGATCACCAGCACCACGATCGCCAGCGAGCCGAAGAAGTACCAGAAATTGAAGTTCTTCGGCGCGTAGTACTCGGAGAGATGCGCCTTCCACGTCGAGGTGAGCGGAAAGCGTGCGTCGATCCAGCCGAGCAGGCCCGTCGTGTCCACTTGTTTTTCTGCTGCCATCGTCTGTCCTTGCTGAGCGAACTGCGGGCGAGCGCTCAGGCCCTTTTCTTGTCTTGGCCGATCAGGATCGTCGTGTCGGACACGTAGGTGTGCGGCGGGACGTCGAGGTTGGCATTTGCCGGCTTGTTGCGAAATACGCGACCGGCGATGTCGAATGTCGAGCCATGGCATGGGCAGAAAAAGCCGCCGGGCCAGTCGTCGGGCAGCGACGGTTGCGGACCGGGCTGGAACCGGTCGCTTGGAGAACATCCGAGGTGAGAGCAGATGCCGACCACGATCAGGTACTCGGGCTTGATCGCCCGCGCCTCGTTCTTGGCGTACGACGGTGTGGGCAGCATGTAGTACTTCTCGGACTTCGGGTCGAGGACCTGGTTGTCGGTCTTCTTGAGCGACGCCAGCATCTCGGGGGTGCGGCGGACGATCCAGACTGGATTGCCGCGCCACTCGACGCGGCGAAGTTCGCCGGCTGCCATCCCGGAAATGTCGGCCTCGACCGGCGCGCCGGCCGCCTTGGCGCGCTCCGAGGGCTGGAAGCTTGCTACCAGCGGCACGGCCACGCCCAGGGCGCCGACCGCACCGACCGCGGTGGTGGCCACCAACGCGGTTCGCCGCGACGAGTCGAGCTTCGGGTCCATGTTGGGGTCGAAGGTCTCGGCCATCGGATCACCTCTGAGAGTGCCGCGATCCGGGGCGACCTTCGGCCCGGACGGAGGCGACGATTAGGAGCAGATCTGTGAGCGGATCCGGGAGTGAATCCTGGATCGGATCTGGGACTGGAGCTGGCGGCAAATCTGGAAGCGGATCGGTCATGCGAAGTTTGCAGGCCAGTGGCCGGAGCCGCCGGCAGGGCAGCGGTCCCACGACAGACGGCGCGATGGGCAAGACAGACGGCACGACAGGCGATATCGCGGGCGGCAACCTTCGAGTATAGACGACGGGTCCTTGGCGACCGGCCCGGGCATCGGATCCGTCGCACCCGCATGCGCCACGGCGGGGCGGCGTGAATCGTCACGCGATGGCGCCCGGACCGTTGTGGAGTGCCTGCGACACCGGGAGTCGACGACCGACGGGCCCCCGGGTTCTCGTCGCCCCGAGGGCACAATAGTTCCCAGCGCGTGGCCCTTGCGGTCGGTGCGCGGCGCACGGCCCAAACCGCGAGGCGAGACATCGTCATGCGGCTCCGACACGCTCGTCAGGACAAGAAGACAGGAGATCGACGTCATGGGGATGATGCAGGACTTCAGGGATTTCGCGGTCAAGGGCAACGTCGTCGACCTCGCCGTCGGCGTCATCATCGGTGCGGCCTTCGGCAAGATCGTCGATTCCCTGGTCAGGGACCTGATCATGCCGATCGTGGGCGCGATCTTCGGCGGACTCGACTTCTCGAACTATTTCATCCTGCTCGGCAAGGCCCCGGACGGTGTCCCGCACACCTACGAGGCGCTCAGCAAGGCCGGCGCGCCGATGTTCGCCTACGGCAATTTCATCACCGTGCTGCTCAACTTCCTGATCCTCGCTTTCATCATCTTCCAGATGGTCCGCGTCTTCCAGAGGGCCAAGGACCGCGTCATCAGGGAGAAACCGGCCGAAGCCAAGGCGCCGGCCGAGGACACGATCCTGCTGCGCGAGATCCGCGACGCGCTGCGGGGCCCAGCCGTTCCGCCGATGCGCTGACCCACCGGGGCCGCAGCGCGAACCCGGCCGCGATCGCCACCGCGCGGCGCCGACGATCAGGCCGGGTTCGGATCGTCGATGAAACGGGTATGCAGCCCGAAGCGGGCCGCGAGGTGCTCGGCCACGGCCTGCACGCCGTAGCGCTCGGTCGCATGGTGGCCGGCAGCGGCGTAGATCAGGCCCCGTTCGCGGGCCTCGTGCGTGGTCCGTTCGGAGATCTCGCCGCTGACGAATGCGTCGGCCCGCAATGCCGCCGCCGCGGCCAGGTAGTCCTGCGCCCCGCCGGTGCACCAGGCCAGCCGCCGGATCGGGCGCTCGAGGTTGCCGACCAGCAGCGGATCGCGGTCGAGTGCTGTTGCGAGGCCGGCCGCAAGCCACCGGGCATCGCGCGGCTCGGCCAGGTCGGTCCAGGCGATCAAGCCCTGGGGCCCGCCGGTGCCGTCGACCGACCACCCCAACCGCGCTGCCAGCCGGGCGTTGTTTCCCAGTTGCGGATGGCGATCGAGCGGCAGGTGATAGGCGAGGAGGTTGATCCCGGCACCGAGCAGCGCGGCCAGACGCGCCCGCTTCGGACCGACCACGCGCGGATCCTCGCCCTTCCAGAAGAAGCCGTGGTGCACGAGAAGGGCATCGCACTGCTCGTCGCGCGCCTGCTCGATCACCGCCAGGCTCGCGGTCACGGCAACGGCCACGGATGCGACCGTCGGCCTGCCTTCCACCTGCAGGCCGTTTGGACAATAATCGTCGAAGCTGCCTGTCTGCAGCAGTTCGTCCAGATGCTGGAGCAGTTCGGCGGTACCGATCATCTTCGTTCCTCGAGCGGCGAGGCATGAGCCCCTCGCCTGATTCGTTGCGGGATCGCCAGTCGCCGCTCCGCCCGACCGCCCGAACGCTGTGGCTCGGCTTCTGCCAGGCCGTCACCATCACCGCGGGCATCGTCTTCGCCGTCTCGCTGCTGCGCCCCGACTGGTCGCCGGGCCGATGGCTCGGTCGGGACACTACCGCTGCCCGGCAACCGCGGCCGGACGGCGCCCCGGGGACCGGCGATGCGGTCGCACCGGATTCGTCGCCGGCCATCGGCATCGCCGCCACCGGGGGGAGCAACGGTGCCGACGGCCCCGATGCTGCCTCTCCCGGCGATCGTACCGCCGCCGCGACCGCCCGGCGCGCAGACGGCGGCAACGAGCCGGCCACGACACGCGGGGCACCCTCGCGGGTCGACGCGCCGGTCGCGTCCTACGGCGATGCCGCAAAGCGGGCGATCCCGGCCGTGGTCAACATCTATACCGGCGGCGAATCGCGTCTCGCTCGCGGTCCGCAACCGGATGCCGCAGTCGGCGACCCGCGCGGCCGCGGCTTCGATTCGAGCCTCGGTTCCGGTGTCATCGTCCGCTCCGACGGCTACATCCTCACCAATCATCACGTCGTCGAATCGAGCGACGATGCCGAGGTGCTGCTCGCCGACGGCCAGCGGATCCGCGCCGCAGTGATCGGTTCCGATCCCGAGACCGACCTGGCGGTGCTGAAGGCCGACCGGGCGAATCTGCCGGCGCTCGAGTTCGGCGATCCGAACGGCACCCGGGTCGGCGACGTGGTACTGGCGATCGGCAATCCGTTCGGCGTCGGCCAGACCGTGACGATGGGCATCATCTCGGCCCTCGGCCGGACCCAGCTCGGAATCAACCTGTTCGAGAATTTCATTCAGACCGACGCGGCCATCAACCCCGGCAATTCCGGTGGCGCCCTGGTCGATACCCAGGGGCGGCTGATCGGGATCAACACCGCCATCTACTCGCGCACCGGCGGCTCGCTCGGCATCGGTTTCGCGATCCCCGTCTCCACCGCCCGCGACGTCATGGCGCAGATCATCCGCGACGGCCGCGTCACGCGGGGATACATCGGAGTCGAGCCGCAGGACGTCACCGCCGAGCTGGCCGAAGCGTTCCGGCTGCCGCGCCGCGACGGCGCGCTGATCGCGGGAATCCTCCGCGACAGCCCGGCCGAGCGCGGCGGGGTGAAGGTCGGCGACATCCTCATCGCCGTCGACGGCAAGCCGATCCCGGGTGTCGGCCCGATGCTCAACCTGATCGCACAACTGCCGCCCGGCAAGACGACGACGTTCCGGTTCCTGCGCAACGCCACCGAGATCGATTTGCCGCTGGTGATCGGTACCCGGCCGCGGCCGACGTCGCGTCCCTGAGGCACCCTATCAACCGGCCGTGCCGCCACCCGACGGCGGCACCGGCGTCGTCGAGTTGACGTCTGCCGAAGGCTCGTCGGAATCGGAAGCCTCGGCCTCGGGATTGCGGCTGTGGGCAGCGATGAAGCCGGCCAGGTAGATCCCCAGTTCATAGAGCAGGATCAGCGGGATCGCCAGCATGAACTGCGACAGCACGTCCGGCGGAGTCAGGACGGCGGCGACCACGAACGCGCCGACGGCCACATAGCGGCGCGCTTCGCGCAACTGCGTGGTCGTGACCATCCCGAGCTTGACCAGCAGCATCTCGACCACGGGCACCTCGAAGGTCAGGCCGAAGCCGAAGAAGATCGCCAGCGTGAAGTCCCAGTAGCGCTGCAGATCCTGCATCACCTCGGCGCCGGTGCGCTCGGCGAACGAGAAGAAGAATTTGTAGGCCGCGGGCAGCACGAAGAAGTAGGCGAACGAAATCCCGACGACGAGAAAGAACACCGACGAGACGACCAGCGGCAACGCAAATCGGCGTTCGTGCTCGTAGAGCCCCGGCGCGACGAACGCCCACGCCTGGTAGAGGATCCATGGCAGCGAGAACAGAATCGCCGACAGGAACGCCATCTTGGTCAGCGTGAAGAACGCGCCCTCGCCGGCGATGAACACCGACTTCGCGCCCGGCGGAAGTGCCGATTCGAGCGGCAGCGCGAGCAGCCGCATCAGGTCGGCCGAGAAATAGAAGCAGACGCCGAACATCACCAGCACGACGATGCCCGCCTTGATGACCCGGTCGCGCAGTTCGACCAGGTGCGACAGGAAGCCCTCTTCCTCGGGCTCGCCCGTCCCGGCGTTGCCGTCACCCCGTGGCCTGGATCCAGAACCGTCGTTCACGTCAGCGATGCAGTGGCCGCTTCGGCCGCTTCAGGCCGAGGGCGCGTTCGCGTTCGACGCGTCGGTCGCGGATCCGGTCGCGGGTCCGCCGCACGGCGTAGATCTTGTCCCAGTCGGTTACCGCTTGCGGTTCGGCCGGACCGCTCGACTCGAAGTCGCTGCGGACGCTGTCGAACGCCTGCTGGGCGTCGGACATCGAATCCTTGACCTCGCCTTCGATCGACCGGGCCGCGTCCTCGACCTGCGACCGCAGGTTCTTCAGTTCCGACAACTCGACCTGGCGGTTGAAGTCCGACTTGACGTCGTCGACATAGCGACGCAGCTTCGTGATCCACTGCCCCGCCTGGCGCGCAACCTTCGGCAGCCGCTCGGGGCCGATCACGATCAGCGCGACCGCCGCGACGACCATCATCTCGGTGAAGCCGATGTCGAACATGTGGCGGCGATTGGGCCGGAGAAGTCGAAGGTCGCGCGATCAGGACCAGCCGGCGATCGGACCGGTCGCGGGGCCACTGCGTCGGGATCGGGAGCGACGCGAGCGCAGCAGCGGCCGCTGCGACGGCCCGGCGGCAGGGTGACGGCCGCTCAGGACTTGTGCCTGGCGTCGACGTCGATCGTCTTGGGGTCGGTCCCGTCGGCAGTCTTGTCCTCGGCCGATCCGTCGCGGACCCCTTGCTTGAAGCCCTTGACCGCACCGCCGAGATCGGAGCCGATATTGCGCAATTTCTTGGTTCCGAACACCAGCAGGATGATCACCAGCACGATCAGCCAGTGCCAGACGCTCATCGAACCCATTGGAAGACTCCCGGAAAACGCTTTTGCCGGCCGCTGATTTGCCGCCGGCGATCGTTTCAGCCAGCCAGTCGACCGCCTCCGACGGGCTGCGGCCCACCGAGGACATGGATATGTAGATGATACACCTCCTGCCTCCCCACCCTGCCGGTGTTGATGACGGCGCGGAAGCCGTCCGCGAGTCCCTGCTCCTTTGCCAGTTGGCCACTGATTCCCAGCATCTTGCCGAGCAGCGCCTGGTGCCGGAGATCACCGTCGTAGAGGTTGTCGAGGTGGATTTTGGGGATGATCAGCAAGTGGACCGGCGCCGCCGGGTTGATGTCGTGGAAGGCGAAGACCTCGTCGTCCTCGTAGACCTTGCGGCTGGGAATCTCGCCGCGCCCGATGCGGCAGAACAGGCAGTCGGCTGTCGTCACGGAAGGCTCCTGTCAGAGGTCATCTGGACCGGGTTCATCTGGACCGGGTTCATCTGGACCGGCGTCATCCTTGCCGGGTTATCTGGATCGGTCATCCGGGCCGGCCACCGGCGATCGGATCGGTGGTCGTGGACGTCATTCCGAGGGCGGGTCAGCGGCGGACCGGGCGGCGGCAGCGCGAGCCGAATTCGCGTCGTCTCCGTCGGCGCCGGCGGCTGCCGGCGCGTCCCCGTCGCTGGCTGCCGCCTTTCGGGCGGCCTTCTCGTCGAGTCCCGACAGCCCCTCGCGTCGCTCGAGTTCAGCCAGCACCTGCTCCGGCCGCAGCCCGTATCGGGCCAGCATGACCAGGCAGTGGAACCAGAGGTCGGCCGTCTCGGCGACGATGCGGCCGGGCTCGCCGTTCTTGGCCGCCAACACGGTCTCGGTCGCTTCCTCACCGATCTTCTTCAGCACGGCGTCCTCGCCGCGACCGAGCAACCGGGCGACGTAACTGCGCTCCGGATCGGCGCCGCGGCGCGAATCGATGACATCGGCCAGGCGGGCAAGGATGTCCGATGGCGTCGTCATCAACGCTTGCCGCGCGGCGGTTCCAGGACCGGCTCGACGATCTTCCACTGCGGACGGCCGTCGCGATCGCGATCGAGACGATTGAAGAAGCAGGCGTGACGACCGGTGTGGCAGGCTATGCCGCCCTGCTGCTCGACCACGAGCAGCAGGGTGTCGCCGTCGCAGTCACAACGAATCTCGCGCACCGTCTGGGTGTGACCCGATTCTTCGCCCTTGCGCCACAGACGCTGGCGCGACCGTGACCAGTAGGTCGCCTGGCCGGTCGCGAGCGTCCGCTCGAGCGCCTCGCGGTTCATCCACGCGACCATCAGCACCTTGCCGGTCAGCGCTTCCTGGGTCACGACCGTGACGAGCCCGCGCTCGTCCCAGGCGATGGCATCGAGCCAGTCGTCGGGCACCGTCGTCATCCGCCCGCCCCCGTCGCGCTTTCGCGCAATCCGCTCACGCCCGATCCGCCCGCGTCGGATCCGCCCGCGTCGGATCCGCTTGCACTCGTCCCACGCACGGCAATGCCGCGCTCGGCCAGCCGCGCCTTGGCCTGGCCGACAGTGAATTCGCCGAAGTGGAAGATGCTGGCAGCCAGCACGGCGTCGGCGCCACCCTGCTCGACGCCGTCGACGAGGTGATCGAGGTTTCCGACCCCCCCCGAGGCGATCACCGGAATGGTCACGGCATCGACGATCGCCCGTGTCAGCGCGAGGTCGAATCCCTGGCGCGTACCGTCGCGATCCATGCTGGTCAGCAGGATTTCACCGGCGCCGAGCGACTCGACCCGTCGCGCCCAATCGACGGCGTCGAGGCCGGTCGCGCGCCGCCCGCCGTGGGTGAACACCTCCCAGCGATCGCCCTGGCGGCGGGCGTCGATCGCGCAGACGATGCACTGGGCACCATAGCGGCCGGCCGACGCCTCGATCAGTCCCGGATTCTCGATGCCGGCGGTATTGATCGAGACCTTGTCGGCGCCGGCGTTGAGCAAGCGACGGATGTCGGCGACGGTGCGTACGCCACCGCCGACCGTGAGCGGGATGAACACCTGGTTCGCAACTGCCTCGATCACTTCGAGGATGATGTCGCGCTGATCCGACGACGCCGTGATGTCGAGGAAGGTCAGCTCATCGGCCCCTTCGCGGTCGTAGCGCGCGGCGATCTCGACCGGATCACCGGCATCGCGCAGCGCGACGAAGTTGACGCCCTTGACGACCCGCCCGGCGGTGACGTCGAGGCACGGGATGATCCGTTTGGTCAGGTCGCTGGCCGCCGACGTGGCATGGTGCCGCTGCGATCCGGCCGCCGGCGTGGCGCCTGTCATTGGCCGCCGACCCGCGCGAGGGCCGCGCCGAAATCGAGCGTACCCTCGTAGAGCGCGCGCCCGAGGATCACACCTTCGACCCCTTCGCTTTCGACCGCGAGCAAGCGGTCGATGTCCTCGAGCGAGCCGGCACCCCCCGAGGCGATGACAGGGACACCGACCGCCTGCGCAAGGCGCACCGTGGCATCGATGTTCACGCCGGTCATCATGCCATCGCGACCGATGTCGGTGTAGACGATGCCCTCGATGCCGTAGCCCTCGAACTTGCGCGCGAGGTCGACGACATCGTGTCGGGTCAGCTTGCTCCAGCCGTCGGTCGCGACCTTGCCGTCGCGCGCGTCGAGCCCGACGATGACCTGGCCGGGGAACGCACCGCAGGCATCGTGGAGAAAGCCGGGGTTCTTGACGGCGGCCGTGCCGATGATGACGTACGACAGGCCGTCGTCGAGGTAGCGCTCGATCGTCTCGAGCGAGCGGATGCCCCCGCCCAGCTGCACCGGGACTTCGGCGCCGACGGCTTCGACGATCGCCCGGATCGCCCCCTCGTTCCGCGGTTTGCCGGCCACGGCGCCGTTGAGGTCGACCAGGTGCAGGCGCTGGGCACCGGCGTCGACCCAGCGCCGCGCGACCGCGGCCGGATCGTCGCCATAGACGGTGGCGTCGTCGAGATCACCCTGTTTCAGGCGAACGCAGCGCCCGTCTTTCAAGTCGATGGCGGGGATGAGGAGCATGGAAGCCGGCTCGGGAACCGTCGGTGGGGCCAGTCGCGTGCCAGTCAGTGCCGATCAGCGTGCGAACAACGCACGTTCAGGGCCGCCAGGTCACGAAATTGCGATAGAGGGCCAGCCCGCTGGCCGCACTCTTCTCGGGGTGGAACTGGGTGGCGAAAATATTAGCGTGGGCCACCGCCGAGGTAAAGGCATGGCCGTGACGGGTGGCGCCACTTTCCAGCGCCGGATCGCTCGGGACGACGAAGTAACTGTGTACGAAGTAGAAGTAGTCGTCGTCGGCGATCCCGTCCCAGAGCGGATGCGAGGCGCGCTGCCGCACGCGGTTCCAGCCCATGTGCGGCACTTTCAGGCCGGCCGCGCGCATCCGGGCCGGATCGAACCGGCGCACCGACCCGGGCAGGATCGCCAGTCCGGCGGTGTCGCCCTCGTCACTGTGCTCGAACAGCATCTGCATGCCGACGCAGACCCCGAACAGCGGCTTGTCGCGGGCCGCGCGAACCACCGCCTCGCGCAAGCCGTGCTCGTCGAGGTGGCGCATGCAGTCGCGGATTGCCCCCTGGCCGGGAAAGACGACGCGCTCGGCGGCATCGATCTCGCCGGGATCGCCGGTGACCCGGACCGCGGCCTCGGGGCTCACGTGTTCGAGCGCCTTGGCGACCGAACGCAGGTTGCCCATGCCATAGTCGACAACGGCGATCGTGGTCATGGTTCGCTGTCGACCGCGGCGATCGTCGTCGTGGTTCGCGCGATGACGATCGTGGTCATGGTGCGCTGTCGACGGTAATCATGGTGCGTTGCTGCCTGCCTTGGCCGATGGGCGTGCCTTCAACCGGCCAACGTTCCCTTGGTCGACGGAATCTCGCCGGCGGCGCGCGCGTCGGGCTCGGCGGCCATCCGCAGCGCCCGGCCGAAGGCCTTGAAGACGGTCTCGCATTGATGATGGGCATTGTCGCCGCGGAGGTTGTCGACGTGGATCGTGACCTGGGCATGGTTGACCAGCCCCTGGAAGAACTCGTGCGCCAGGTCGACGTCGAACTGACCGATCATGGCGCGGGTGAACGGCACGTGCCATTCGAGGCCCGGTCGGCCGGAGAAATCGATGACGACGCGCGACAGGGCCTCGTCGAGCGGCACGTAGGCATGACCGTAGCGGCGGATGCCGCGCTTGTCGCCGATCGCTTTGGCCAGCGCCTGGCCGATGCAGATGCCGACGTCCTCGACCGTGTGGTGGGCGTCGATATGCAGGTCGCCTTCGGCCTTGACGACCAGGTCGACCAGCCCGTGGCGGGCGATCTGGTCGAGCATGTGGTCGAGAAACGGGACGCCGGTCGCGAGCGTCGCCCGCCCGCTGCCGTCGAGGTCGAGTTCGACCTTGATCCGGGTCTCGGCGGTGTTGCGGGTGACTTCGGCCTTGCGCATGGGGGCGGGCTGGGAGACTAGGGTCCTGTCTGTTCGCCAAGGGCCTCGATCAGCAGGCGATTCTCGTCGGGGGTGCCCACGGTCAGGCGCAGGCAGTTGGCGAGGAGCGGATGCATTCTACCGACGTCCTTGATCAGCACCCCGGCCTCGAGCAGCCGCCGGGCCGTACCGGCGCTCGCCGCCTCGCCGCCGGCGACGCGTACCAGGACGAAATTGGCCGCGGTCGGAAAGACCTCGGCGACGGTCGAACCGGGGCGCGCCGCCAGGTCGCGGAGGCGACCGATCAGCCACTGGCGCTCATCGCGGATCACCGCCGCCTGTTCGGCGAACACCTCGGCGTTGTCGAGGGCGAACGAAGCTGTCGCCTCGTTGAGCACGCCGATGTTGTACGGCGGTCGCAGCTTTTCGAGCTCGTCGGTCCAGGCCGGCGCGGCCACGAGGAAACCCAGCCGGACGCCGGCCAGTCCCCATTTCGACAGGGTCCGCAGCACGGCCAGGTTCGGATACCGAGCGAGTTCGCCGACCCAGGTCGCCTGGGCGAACGGCTCGTAGGCCTCGTCGACGATCACGAGTCCCGGTGCCCGCTCGACGATCGCCTCGATGTCGGCGCGGTCGAAGGCGTTACCCGTGGGGTTGTTCGGCCAGGCGATGAAAACCAGCGCTGGTCGCTCGGCCTCGATCGCCTCCAGCATGGCGTCGCGATCGAGGGCGAAATCGGCTGTGAGCGGCACGCCGACATGGCGCAATCCATACTGCTGCGCGGCCATCGGATACATCACGAACGACGGCAGCGGTGACAGCACGGTCGCGCCGGGGCGGGCGACCAGCGCCGTGGCAAGCGTGATCAGCTCGTCCGATCCATTGCCGAGGACGAGTCCGGCGTCCGGCGGCAGGTCGAAGCACTCCGCGAGGCGCTTCTTCAGTCGCCGGTAATCGGGCACGGGGTAGCGGTTGATCGCCACGGCGGCGAGCCGCTCGCCCAGTTCCGTGGCCAGCGACGGCGGTAACCGGAACGGGTTTTCCATCGCATCGAGCTTGACCAGACCGGCCGATGGGGGCACGTGATAGGGCTGCATCTCGCGGACCTCGTCGCGGACGACTTCACGCATCGCGGCCGCCGCGGCGGCTCCAGGGGCGGCGGCGGCCGCGGGCGCCGAACGCCCCGCCGGGGGCCACGC
>JBEVJQ010000284.1:0-14172 GCA_040510055.1 Burkholderiaceae bacterium
CTATGGCTGCCGCGAGTCGCTGGTCGACGGGATCAAGCGCGCCACTGACGTGATGATCGCCGGCAAGGTCGCCTGCGTGGCCGGCTACGGCGACGTCGGCAAGGGGTCGGCACAGGCGCTGCGGGCGCTGTCAGCCCAGGTCTGGGTGACCGAGATCGACCCGATCTGCGCGCTGCAGGCGGCGATGGAAGGCTACCGCGTCGTCACGATGGACTATGCCTCCGACAAGGCCGACATCTTCGTCACCGCCACCGGCAGCAAGGACGTGATCACGCACGTCCACATGCTGAAGATGAAGAACCAGGCGATCGTCTGCAACATCGGGCACTTCGACAACGAGATCGATGTCGCCGGCCTCGAGAAATACGACTGGGAGAACATCAAGCCGCAGGTTGACCACGTGATCTTCCCCGACGGCAAGCGGATCATCCTGCTCGCCGAAGGCCGGCTGGTGAACCTCGGCTGCGGCACCGGGCACCCGTCGTACGTGATGAGTTCGTCGTTCGCCAACCAGACGATCGCGCAGATCGAACTCTGGAAGAACCGCGACAACTACGAGGCGGGCAAGGTCTATGTGCTGCCGAAGCATCTCGACGAGAAGGTGGCGCGGCTGCAGTTGAAGAAACTGGGGGCGATGCTGACGGAGCTCTCGCCCGAGCAGGCACGGTATCTCGGCGTGCCGGTCGAGGGGCCGTACAAGCCCGACACCTACCGCTACTGAGCGCAGCCTGCGGCCTGCAGGCGGCGGCAATCATGTCGTCGGCACAGCGCATGCGCGCCGATCAGGCGTTGGTCGAGCGCGGCCTCGCCCGTTCGCGCAGCCTGGCGCGGCGATTGATCGACGACGGAGCGGTCTCGGTCAGCGAGTCCGGTCGGCGCGAGATCGTCGCGCGACCGTCGCGGATCGTCGCCGGTGACGCGCGACTCGAGGTCGCCGGCTCCGACGAGTCGCGCTACGTCTCGCGTGCCGGCGCCAAGCTCGCCGCCGCGCTCGCCGAGACCGGGGTCGACTGCCGGGGGGTCGTGGCGCTCGATGTCGGCATGTCCACCGGGGGCTTCGCTGATTGCCTGCTGGCCCACGGCGCGGCTGCCATCGTCGGGATCGAGGTCGGCCACGGCCAGCTCGCGCCAGCGCTGGCCGCCGATCGGCGCGTGCACTGCTTCGAGCTCACCCATGTCGGCCGGATCGATCCGGTGCGCTGGCTGGCCGCGAACGGATTGGCACCGTTCGGCCTGGTCGCGAGCGACCTGTCGTTCATCTCCGGTCTGGGGTTGCTCGATCAGCTCGCGGCCCTGGCGGCGCCGGAAGCGGTGCTGCTGATGCTGGTCAAGCCGCAGTTCGAACTCGGTCCGGCAGCGGTGAGCCGCAGCGGACGGGTGAGCGATGCTGCCGGAGCGGCGCTGCAGCCCCGGGCCTTCGCCGCTGCATCCGCAGCCGGTTGGGAGCCCCGGGGCTGGCATCGTAGCCGCCTTCGAGGCACCGACGGCACCCAGGAATATTTCCTCCATGCGCGGCGCGGTTCTGAGCCGATCGCCTCAGGAGTCTCGCTATCGTGAAATCGTCGCTGACGCCGGCTTCAATTCCGGCTTCTGATCCGACCCCGGTTTCTTGCCCCAGCCCGGCGTCAGGTCTCAGCCCGCCGTCTGGTCTCAGCCCGCCGTCCAGTCTCAACCCGCCGTCTGGTCTCAACTCAGTTTCCAGTCTCACCCTCAGGTAAAAAATTGACTCTGACCCCAGTTTCTCCGATCCTCAGTTTCGAATTCTTTCCGCCGAATACGCCGGAGGGGCTGGTGAAGCTGCGAGCGACGAGGCAGGTGCTGGCGGCGCTCGAACCGGCGTTCTTCAGCGTGACCTTCGGTGCCGGTGGCAGTACGCGCGAGAAGACGTTGGGGGTCGTCGCCGAGATCGCGGCCGAGGGCAGCGAGGTCGCGCCGCACCTGTCATGCATCGGCGCCACCCGCGACGGCCTCGCCGAGCTGCTCGACGACTACCGGCACCGGGGTATCCGGCGGCTGGTCGCACTGCGCGGTGACCTGCCCTCGGGCATGGTCGATCGCGGCGATTTCCGTTACGCGAGCGACCTGATCGCCTTCATCCGCGAGCACAGCGATCGGACCTTCCACATCGAAGCGGCCGCCTATCCCGAGACCCATCCTCAGGCCCAGTCGCCGCAGCACGACCTGGACAACTTCCTGCGCAAATGCGACGCCGGCGTCGACTCGGCGATCACCCAGTATTTCTTCAATGCCGCGGCCTATTTCGACTTCGTCGACCGGGTCCGGGCACGCGGCTGCCAGGTGCCGATCGTCCCCGGGATCATGCCGATCACCAACTTCACGCAGCTCGCCCGGTTCTCCGACGCGTGCGGAGCCGAAATCCCGCGCTGGATCCGGTTGCGGCTGGCGGGCTACGGCGACGACGTCGCGTCGCTGCGCGCCTTCGGTCACGACGTGGTGACACGGCTGGTCGCCGAGCTGATCGCCGAAGGTGTGCCCGGGATCCACTTCTATACGCTGAACCAGCCTGGTCCCAGCACCGCGATCTGGAAGGCGGCGACCGGCCGCTAGCCGGACCTTTCGCGGCGACGCAGCACCCGTCCATCGGCTCTCGTTGCCGCGAGCCGTCGAACGGCAGGCGTACAGGTTCCGCGCACCGCGCCCGGTCGCTAAGATGCCCCGGACACCCATCAAAGGGTGACCAGGGAGCATTCCGGCGTGACCACGATCCTCGAACAATCCACTCTGACCAATGCGGTCGTCGGTGCGGCCCGGCGCTATCAGGTCAGGGGCGAGGATCTGCGCCTGGGCATGTTCATCGTCGAGCTCGACCGGCCGTGGCTCGACACGCCCTTCCTGCTCCAGGGATTCCTGATCGACAGCCAGGTCGAGCTGGACACGCTCGTGCGCTACTGCGAGTACGCCTATGTCGACATCGGCCGCTCGACGGCCGAGGCCGCGGCGATCGTGCGCCGGGTCGAGATCCGCAACAGCGCCGATCCGGTCGCCGACGCGGTCACCGAGCCGATGAAGGATGCGCCGGCGACCAGGCCGCGGGTCCCGTCCTCGGTCGCGACCAGCTGGGCCAGACCCGCGGACGCCGAGATCGATGGCGCGCAGATCAACGCCCGCAAGCTCGAGGCCGAGAAGCGGATCGAGCAGCGCGAGGCCGCCCGGCGCCAGGGCAGGGACGCGACCGCCGGCGGCGAGCGGCCGATCGCCGGCCATGCCGCCGCGAGCGGCAGCGGCGCAGGCGCGAAAAAGGCGATCCGCAGCCGTGCCGACGTCAAGATCAGCCAGCAGACGCGCGAGCGCTTCCGCGCGATGGTCAAGCAGAACGCGGTGGCACGCGCCGAGAACGACGAGGGCCTGATCGGGCGCCTGTTCGGTCGCCTGATCAACTCGCTGTCGAAGGAAAAGACCTTCGAGCGACCCAAGGTCAACCCGGCCGAACTGCTTCCCCAGGGGTTGGAGGCGGTCCAGCATCGCGAGAAGACCACGCTCGAGGAGGAGCTGCCGCGCGCGCGCCAGGCGTTCAGCCAGGGCGAGGCGGTGCTCAACAGCGTGATGAGCGACATGCGCGGCGGCAAGCTGCCGCAACTGGCCGAGATCGGCGAGGCGGTCGACGGAATGGTCGGCAGCATGCTCGACAATCCCGATGCACTGATGTGGGTCGCCCGGCTGCGCGAAGAGGACGTGACGACCTACAACCACGGGCTCAAGGTCGCGCTCTATCTCGTGGCACTGGGTCGGCACCTCGGCTTCCCGCGGCGCGAGCTCGGCTACCTCGGCCAGATCGGAATGCTCGCCGACATCGGCAAGACCCGGATTCCGCGCTCGATTCTCGAGAAGCCCGGCATGCTGACGCCGGACGAGTTCTCGGCCATCAAGGAACACGTCAAGCTCGGTCTCCAAGTGTTCGCCTCCGGGCCGAAGCTGCCCGAGCCGGTGATGCTCGGCATTGCCCAGCACCACGAGCGGATGAACGGCTCGGGTTACCCGAAAGGGCTCGAAGGATCGAAGATCAGCGTCTACGGCAAGATGGCGGCGATCGCCGATTCGTTCGCCGCGCTGATCACGCCCCGCGCCTATGCCAATGCGTCGGCGCCGCAGGACGCGCTGATGAACCTCTACGAGTGGAGCGGGACGTCGTTCCACGAGCCGATGGTCGAGGCCTTCGTCCAGGCCGTCGGTGTCTTCCCCGTCGGCAGCCTGGTGGAGCTGAGCAGCGCCGAGATCGCCGTCGTTGTCGCGCACAACCGCATTCGCCGGCTCGAGCCCAAGGTGCTGATCCTCAGCACGCCCGAAAAGACGCCGCTGCCCCAGCCGGTCGAGCGCGACCTGCACCAGGAGGGTCGCAAGAAGAGCGATGCCAGACCGCTGCGGATCACCCGCGGCATGCAGGCCGGCGCCTTTGGTTTCAAGCTGCGCGATTACTACCTCGACGAGAAAGTGGCCCAGCAGAATGGCATCCTCTGAATCCTCTCCGTCGGCGCGACTGACGGCCAACGAGTTGTTGGCCTTCGGCCAGCAACTGCTGTCGCGCAAGTTCAACGGCCGGCCGCTGTTCCTGGCGATCCGACTCAATCGTTCCGATCACCTGCAGGCGCTGTCGCGCGATCCGCAGGCCGGGATGGTGATGACCGCCGTGCTCGAGCGCATCGAGGAGCGGCTACGGCCCGAGGACCGCTATGCGATCGCCTCCCACGACGAGGTCTGGATCCTGATCGCCGACGTGCCCAACGAGGACGTGGCGCGGATTGTCGCGACCGCGTTCCGCGAATCCCTTTACCGGCCGATCGTCATCGAGCTCGGCGGTGGGCAGCTGTCGAGTGCGCAGTTGCAACCGGTGATCGGCGGCGCGTGGAGCGGCAGCGGTGCCGTCGGCATGGGCGGCCTGCTCCAGGGTGCCTGGGACGGCAGGCTGGTCGCCGCCGAGGACGAAGACCGGCTCAACGTCCGCCGCATCGGTGCCGACGACAGCGCCGCCCGGATGGTCGAGATCGAGCAGGCGCTGCGCCGCAGCCTCTATGCCAATGAACTCGAGGTTCACTTCCAGCCGCAGATCGACCTGGCCTGCAACCAGTGCCTCGCTGCCGAGGCCCTGATCCGATGGCCGCGCGAGCATCCGCTGCAGGTGAGCCCGGCGCTGATCGCCTCGATTTGCGACGACCGCGGGATGATGGGCCAGCTGACCCAGTTCGTCATCAACACCACCCTGCGCCACCTGACGATGTGGCAGGCGATGGGGATCGACCTCTCGGTCGGCATCAACCTGTCGGCCAAGACCGCCAACGACTCGCGCTTCGCCTCGCAGGTGGCACAGTCGTGCGAACTCTGGGGCGTCTCGCCCGAGCGCCTGCTGTTCGAGTTGACCGAGGACTCGATCGTCCGCAACGAACAGGCGACGATCGAATGCATGCACGCGCTGCGCAACATCGGCTGCGAACTGTCGATCGACGACTTCGGTACCGGCTATTCGTCGTTCGCCTACCTGCGCCAGTTCCCGGTCCATGAACTGAAGATCGACCGCGTGTTCGTCCAGAACCTCGTCACCGAGCGCGGCGACCAGCAGATCGTCAAGGCGCTGATCGACCTGACCCACGCGTTCAACCTGCGGGCGCTCGCCGAAGGCGTCGACAATCCGGCTGCCGTGCACCTGTTGCGGCAGTTCGGCTGCGACCGCGTCCAGGGTTTTCTCTATTCGAAGGCGTTGCCGCCCGAGGCGTTCATCGACTGGGTCGCGCGCTTCAATCAGGGCGAGGCGATGGAAGTGATGACGCGCGAGCCGGTCACCAGCGCCGTCAGGGGTGCGTCGGTAGCGCTCGGCTCGAAGTCCGGCGCCTCGAGCGCATCGTAGGACACGCCGATCGCGGCCGTAGGCCGCGCGCTCAGCGTCCGATCGTAGAAGCCACCGCCGTAGCCGATCCGGTGGACCAGACCGTCGGCGCGATGAAAGCCGATGCACGGCACGACCAGGCAGTCGCAGACCACGGGGTACTTCTCGCGCGGGATCGCGATCCCGTAGGGACCCGGCAGCAACGTGCTGTCCCCGTCCCAGCGGCAGAACAGCAACCCGCCGCCCGGTCCGCCGACCACCGGCAGGGCGATGACCCGGCCGGCGTCGCGCCAGGCGCCGAACAGGGAGACCAGATCGGGCTCGGCCCGGATCGGCCAGTAGACGCCGATGGTGCGCGCGCCCGCGACCTCGGCCACGGTGCCCAGGCGCTCGGCGATCGCGCGATCGGCCTGCGCGCGCTGCGCGACATCCATCGACACGCGCAGCGCGAGCAACCGTTCACGCAACGCCTTGCGTGCTATCTTCGAATCGGCAGGGGAAGTCACATGTTCATTCTATTTCGGCACGCGATCGGGGCGGCGCTGACGGCGGCTCTGCTGGTCGGCGCGGCCGGGATGGGATCGACGGCTCGGGCCGCGGCCGACGCGCCGTCCCCTGTGCAGGCCGCAGCCGACTCGCCAGTTGCTGGCCAGGCCGGAACCGACTCCCCGGCCGCGGCCACGATCGCACCGGCCGAAGCGGCCAATCCCCCGGCGCCACCGGCGCCCGGCGTCGACCCGGCGCTCGTCGCGGCGTTCACCCGCGCGCGCAGGGCGATGGTCGAAGCCGATCTCGAGCGCTTCGACCAGGAGGCGGCGCGGATCGCACCGAACCATCCGCTGCAGCGCTATCTCGAGTACTGGCGCCTGCGGATCCTGCTGTCCGAGCGCCGCGTCGAGTCGCTGTCGGCCGAACTCGACGGCGCCGTCCGCCAGTACCTGAATCGCTATCCCGATTCGATTGCCGGCGACCTGTTGCGCCGCGACTGGTTGCTCGCCCTCGGGCGGCGCGAGGACTGGCGCCCGTTCGACGAGCAGTATCCGAAGTGGGTGCTGCGTGACGAGGCCAGCCCCGACTGCTACGCCCAGCTCTCGCGGCTGGCCGCCGGCCAACCGGACCGCGCCGCTGCGCTGGCGCTGGTGATGCGCCCGGTCGAACTGACCCGCGCCTGCCGGACGTTGTTCCGGTCGCTGGCCGATGCCGGATTGATCGACGCCCGCGCGACGCGCCAGCGCCTGATGCTGGCGCTGGAGGCGAACTCGGTGGTCGACATCCGCCATGCGGCGTCGCTCGCCGGGCTGGCGCTGCAGGCCGATGCCGTCGACCTGGCGCTGCGGCGGCCGGCGCAGTCCCTGAAGCGCGAGAGCAACGCCGACCTGCGGCTGATCGCGCTGGTGCGGATGGCCCGCACCGACGTCGAGGACGCCGTGGCCGCGCTCGGCAAGTCGGCGCAACGTCTGACGCCCGAGCTTCGTGCGTTCGCCTGGTCGCAGATGGCCGCGGCCGGCGCCCGCAAGCTCCTGCCCGAGGCACACGACTGGGGCGTCAATGCTCATCCGCCGCGCAAGCCGGCGGCCGACCAGGTGGCGCCAGCCTACAGCGACGAGACCCGACGCTGGCTGGTTCGCGCGGCACTGCGGCGCGAGGAGTGGAAATGGGTCGCGGCGCTGATCGACGGCTTCGCCGCCGCCACGCGCGACGAGCCCGAATACCGCTACTGGCGCGCCCGCGCCCATATGGCGCTGAGCCAGCCGGAGAAGGCCGTCCCCCTGTTCACCAAGCTGGCGACGCGCCACGACTACTACGGCAAGCTCGCGCGCGAGGAACTCGGCCGGCCGATCGTCCCGTTGCCGCGCGGCGCGGCGTCGCCGGCGGCCCAGGTCGCGGCCTGGGATGGCAACGCCGGGTTCGCGCGGGCGCGCGCGTTCTACGACCTGGGGATGCGCTTCGAGGGCAATCGCGAATGGAACTTCGAACTGCGCGGGGTCGATCCCGAGCGGCTGCGCAGCGCCGCCTGGTGGGCGAGCAAGCAAGGCTGGCTCGATCGCGCCATCAACACCGACGAGCGCCTCGGTGCGGACGCCGATGCCACGCTGCGCTTTCCCACGCCGCATGCCGACCGGCTGCAGGCCGTCGCCCGTGAACAGGGGGTCGATCCGGCCTGGGTCTATGGCCTGATCCGCCAGGAGTCGCGATTCGTCGCCGCCGCGCGCTCGAGCGTCGGCGCCGCCGGCCTGATGCAGATCATGCCCGGGACAGCGCGGTGGGTGGCGCGGCAGTTGGGTCGCGGCGACTTCACCGTCGATCAGCTCGACGATCTGCAGACGAACCTGGAATTCGGTACCTTCTACCTCAAGCGCGTCCTGGACACGGTCGACGGATCGGCCCTGCTGGCATCGGCCGGCTACAACGCCGGGCCGCGCCGGGCACGCGACTGGCGCGCGACCTTGACGCGGCCGATCGAGGGCGCGATCTTCGCGGAATTGATTCCGTTCTCCGAGACCCGAGGCTACGTGAAGCACGTCCTGTCGAATACCGTCGATTACGCCGCACTGGCCACCGGCCAGCCGCAATCGCTGAAGCGCTGGCTGGGCCAGGTCGCTCCGGGCGCATCCACCGCCGTGGCAATGCCATGATCCGCGTCCTCGTCCTTGGCGGCAGCGGCTTCGTCGGCCGCAACCTCGTGGCCAGGCTCGTCGCCGCCGGCTGTCGCGTGACCGTCCCGTCGCGGCGTCCGGCGCGGGCGCGCTCGCTGACGGTACTGCCGGCCGTGCGCGTGGTGGACGCCGACGTCCACCAGGACAGTTCGCTCGCGCCGCTGATCGCCGAGCACGATGCCATCGTCAACCTGATCGGCATCCTCCACGGAAAGCCGGGTCGCTACCCGCCGGCCGACGCGGCGTCCAGGGCCAGGCAGTGGCCGCTCGACGTTGCCGCGCTCGACATCGGCCCGGACTTCGGGCGCGCCCATGTCGACCTCGCCGATCGGCTGGTGCGCCTCGCGCCCCCGGGGATGCGCCTGATCCAGATGAGCGCCCTCGGCGCGCAGGCCGCGCCGCCAGCCAAACTGCCTTCGCGTTACCTGCGGTCGAAAGCGGCTGCTGAAGCGATCGTCTCGGCATCGACTCTGGCCTGGACGATCGTGCGACCGTCGCTGCTGTTCGGCGAAGGCGACAGTTCAGCGTCGCTGTTCGCAGCGCTCCAGACGCTGCTGCCGGTGGTTGCGCTGCCGCGCGCCGGGGCAAAGTTCCAGCCGCTCTGGGTCGTCGACCTGGCTCGCGCGATGGCCGCCTGCCTCGTCGACCCGCGCGGGCGGCGTACGGTCGGCCGCGCCTTCGAGGTCGCCGGGCCGACGGTGATGACCTTGGCCGACATGGTTCGCCTCGCCGGCCAGGCCGCCGGTCATCGCCGCCCGGTGATCGGCCTGCCCGATGGCCTGGGACGGCTGCAAGCGGCGCTGATGGAGTTCGCGCCGGGGCCGACCCTGATGTCGCGCGACAACCTGGCCTCGATGTCGATCGACAACATCCTCGGCGCCGACGCTACGCCGTTGCTGCCGGTGTTCGGCATCATCCCGCGGCCGATCGACGAAGTCCTGCCGAGCTATCTCGGCCACCTGCACACCGATTTCGACGACGCGCGCTTGCGGGCCGGACATTAGTGTCCTGGCCTGGCCCGGTGGCCGGTCTCACCAGCTGACGATGCGGATCTATCGCGTCGGCGGCTCGGTCCGCGACGAATTGCTGGGACTGCCGGTCAAGGACCGCGACTGGGTCGTCGTCGGCGCCACCGTCGCGCAGATGGGCGAGCGCGGCTACCGCCAGGTCGGTCGCGACTTCCCCGTGTTCCTCCATCCCCGGACCCACGAGGAGTACGCGCTGGCGCGGACCGAACGCAAGAGTGCCCCGGGCTATCGCGGCTTCGTGGTCCATGCCGATCCGGATGTCACCATCGAACAGGATCTGGCCCGCCGCGACCTGACGATCAACGCCATCGCCATCGCCGAGGACGGCTCGGTGGTCGATCCGTTCGGTGGCCGCGCCGATCTCCAGGCTCGCGTACTGCGCCACGTCGGCGACGCCTTCGTCGAGGATCCGCTCAGGGTACTGCGGCTCGCTCGGTTCGCTGCCCGGTTCGACGACTTCAGCATCGCCGATGCGACCCGCGAACTGATGCGTCGGATGACGGCCTCGGGGGAGCTGTCGGCGCTGGTGGCCGAGCGCATCTGGCAGGAACTGGCCCGCGGGCTGATGGAGAAACGGCCATCGCGGATGATCGCCGTGCTGCAGGACGTCGGCGCCTGGCCGGCGCTCATCCCCGAATGCCCAGCGCCCGACCTCGCCGCCGTCGATCGCGCGGCGGCCGCCGACCTCGGGCTGCCGGTGCGTTTCGTGCTGCTCGCGGCCGGGCTCGATCCGGTGACCGTCGAGCGCCTGTGCGCCCGGCTGCGCGCGCCCAACGACTGCCGCGAACTGGCCATGGCGCTGGCGCGCGTCGATGACCTGTTGCCGACGCTGGCAGCGGCCGACGCCGAGACGATGCTGCGCTTCCTGTCGGCGGTCGACGCCCTGCGCCGGCCGCAGCGGCTCGTCGACCTGGTCGCGGTCGAAGCCGCTCGGGCCCGGCTGCCGGACTTCGAGCGCTGGCGGTCGCGGATCGACTGCGCCCGGCAGGCTGCGGCGGCGGTCGACCAGGCGGCGATCGCGGCGCGCGCGACGCACGAGCAGCAGCCGATCCGGGACGCGATCGTGGCGGCGCAGGTCGCGGCGATCAGCGCCGCGCTCGAGCCGGACCGGGCCGGCGAACCTGCGGACCGAGGGCCGCTACACTGACGGCAATGGCCAGCGACGACATCGACGCGCTACCGCGGACCCGCTTCTGGGCCGAGTTGTCGGCGCGCGATTTCCAGCGCCTCGACCTCGCCCGCCATGTCGGCGTCCTGCCCGTGGCCGCGGTCGAACAGCACGGCCCGCACCTGCCGCTCGACGTCGATGCGACCATCGCCGACGGGCTGATCGCGGCGACCATCACCCGGCTCGCGCCAGACTGTCCCGTGCTCTTCCTGCCGACGCAACGGATCGGCAAGAGCGACGAGCACGAGGCTTTTGCCGGCACGCTGTCGCTCGATGCGCCGACGCTGATCGCGACCTGGACGGCCATCGGCCAGGCCGTCGCGCGCGCCGGCGTCCGCCGCCTGGTGCTCTTCAACACCCACGGCGGCAACGTCTCCACGCTCGACATCGTCGGGCGCACGCTGCGGGTCCGCGACCGGCTGGTCGTGTTCACCGTCAACTGGTTCTCGCTCGGCCTGCCCGACGGGGTGGCCGATGCCGACGAGCTGCGGTTCGGCATCCACGGCGGCCTGGTCGAGACGGCGGTGATGCTGGCGCTGGCACCCGAGCGGGTGCGGATGGACCAGGCCGAGCGTTTCGCATCGGCGCGACAGGCGCAGGCCGGGGCGTTCGTCCAGCTGGCCGACGGCAGCTCGGCACGGTGGAGCTGGGCCGCCCAGGACCTGAATCCCAAGGGCGCCGTCGGCGATGCCGCGTCGGCCACGGCCGAACTCGGCCACGCGATCATCGATCATGTCGCCGAGCGCTTCGCGCGTTTGCTCGACGAGGTTGCGCGGTTTCCGCTGAACGCGCTGGTCGACGGGCCGGGGAAGCTCTGCTGACCCCTTACCAGACCCGCGCCAACGCCGTGGCGAGCAATGTCAGCAGCACGGTCGAGGCCAACGGGATCTCGTAGGTCCGGCCCTTGATCGTCACGCGGAAATCGCCGGGCAGGCGCCCGATGCCGATCCGTTGCAGCACCGGTCGCAGCGCGGACAACAGGAACAGCGCGACCACGACCGTGAGCAGCCACTTGATCATCGCTCGACACCGCCTGGGGCCCGGCTTTGCGATCCGAACGGCGATGTCATAGCGCGGCGCTGCGGTCGCCGGCGGCAAAGCCGGGCAGCGCGGCATCGGCGCCGAGCCCGCGGCCGAAGGCCGCCGCCTTGAACAGTTCCCCCATTTCTGCCTCCGAGAGCAGGCGCTGAACGGCATGCGCCGCGGCCGCCCACTCGGCAACGGGCTCGCGCGGAACACTTGCAAAATCATCGAGCAGCCCGCCGTTCAACAGGAACCGCGCCTGCGAGCAGTAGCCGAGGATCTCGAGCCCGCCCTGTTCGGCCGCGCGACCGATGGCGCTGAAATCGACATGGGCGGTGATGTCGCGACTGCCGGGATCGGCGAGGACATCGGGATCGGCCCGGTGATGCCGGTGCGCCATCAACGTGCCGCCGTCGCGCTGCGGATGGTAGAACTCGCGCGCCCCGAACCCGTAGTCGAATACCAGGATCGCGCCGCGATCGATCCGTTCGGCAACGGTGCGGATCCAGGCTGCGGCCTGTTCGCCGACTTCCGAACGATACGGTCGCGGCCACGGACCGGCTTCGCGTTCGAGCGCGCCGACAGTCTCGCGCAGTGGCGAATCGGCGCTCCCGGCGCGCCACGCGAACGTCCGTCGATCGGCCGCCATGCCGACGCCGACCTCGACGACGGCGGTTGCCGCGGTTCGACTGCCGTCGAGCTCGAATACCCGCACCGGCATCGCGTCGAGGACCTCGTTGGCGATGACCACCCCTTCGATCCGCTCGGGCAATCGGTCGAGCCAAGCGACGCGGCCGAGTTGCAAGGGCGCGCGCGCGGCGATCGTCTCGCGCTGGCGGGCACGAAGGTCGGCCGAGAGTTCGACGATCCGGTAGTCGACCGAGCCGAGACCAGGCCGGTCGAGGGCGACGAGGATCGACGCGGCCAGCGCCCCGGAGCCGGCGCCGAACTCGAACACCATCGGCGATTGCCCGTGCCGTCCGCCAGACCGTGGCCGGGTTCCAGACGACGTCACCGCAGGCGGCGCGGCGCCGATGACCGGCCAGCCGCCTTCGAGCCAGGCCGCGACCTGCCGCGCGACCACGGTGCCGAACAACGGCGTCAACTCGGGCGCGGTGACGAAGTCGCCAGCGGCACCGAAGATCGGATGCGGTCGCGCGTAGTAACCCAGGCCGGGCTCGTAGAGTGCCAGGCCCATGAATCGATCGAACGGAATCCAGCCGCCGGCCGCGTCGATCGCCGCGGCGATCCGGCCACCGAGCGGCGAAACGACAGCCACCTCGGCGTCGGCCGCTTGCGCCCGCTCGCCATCGCCTCCGTCGTTGCCGCCCTGCACGCCGATCCCCCTTGCCACCGTCCGGCCGGCCCGGGCCGACATGCTAAATTGAACGGATGAGTCTACCCGGCCCTGCAACGGACCCGAGCGGCGGCCGGGATGACGGCCAGACGCCGGCATCGACATCGCGCCCGGTACCGCATGTGGCACTGGTCACCGGCGCGGCGCGGCGCATCGGCCGCGAGGTGGCGCTCGCCCTCGCCGACGCCGGCTGGGACATCGGGATTCACTATCACCGGTCGCAGGCCGAGGCCGAGCAGACCGCTGCCGACGTCCGCGCCCGGGGTCGGCGTGCGGTCTGCCTGGCGGCCGATCTGTCGGCCGAAGCCGAGGTCGGCGCGCTGTTGCCGAAGCTCGCCGCGGCGCTCGGGCCGGTGGGCGCCGTGGTCAACAACGCCTCGCGGTTCCGCCGCGACGAGATCGAATCGTTCGAGTTCGGCGGGCTGGTCGCGCATCTGCTGCCGAACCTCGCCGCGCCACTGTTGCTCGCCCGCGATCTCGCCCGGCGGCTGCCAGCCGATCGGTTCGGCGTCGTCGTCAACCTGCTCGACCAGAAGCTCTACAACCCCAACCCCGACTTCCTCTCGTACACGCTGTCGAAGGCCGGCCTGCAGAGCGCCACGGTGATGCTGGCGCAGGCGCTGGCGCCGCAGATCCGGGTCGTCGGCATCGCGCCGGGGCTGACCCTGCCGAGCTACCTGCAGGACGACGCCGGCTTCGCCGATGCCCACCGCCGTTATTCGCCGCTGGGGCGCTCGAGCACGGCGACCGACGTCGCCGCGGCGGTCGTATTCGCCATTGGCAACCCGGCGCTGACCGGCACAGTCATCGTCGTCGACGGGGGCCAGCACCTGACACCGATGCCACGGGACGTGAGCCTGATGGACGAGTTGACCGATCGACCCGGCGACTGAACGGCATCCCTTCGCCCTCGCCTTCGCCCTCGCCTTCGCCCTCGCCTTCGCCCTCGCCCTCGCCCTCGCCCTCGCCTTCGACTTCGACTTCGACTTCGACTTCGACTTCGACTTCGACGCGTGAGTCGGATGGTCGACGCGTTTGCTACCGACACTCGCGAGTCCCGTGGGTTCGAACCGCGCGGATCCAGCGAACGAAGCCTGCGCCTC
>JBEVJQ010000285.1:0-12110 GCA_040510055.1 Burkholderiaceae bacterium
GTGCTGCGCGAACGACTGCGCCGCTGGCGGTTCTACGACCAGCTGCGCAGCGACCGCGATTGCCCGGCGCGACAGCCGCGGATCGGAACGCGGACGACGGCACTGGCCGATGATGGCAGCGACCTGGCGGCCGCGGTGCAGACGATTCGCGAGATCGGCGACCACGAGGCCTTCGACGCCGCCATCGCCGATGCGTTCCCCGGTGCGACGGTCGCGATCGACGTCCACGACGGCCGGTTCGCGCTGCGGTTCAGCCAGCCGGGGCTGCTGCGACCGCTGGCCGGCGCCGAACTGTCGGACGGCACGCTGCGTTATCTGCTCTGGGTCGCGGCGCTGCTGTCGCCACGACCGCCGGAGCTGCTGGTGCTGAACGAACCGGAGACGAGCCTGCATCCCGACCTGCTGCCGGCCCTCGGACGGCGCATCGCCGGCGCGGCGCGTGCCAGCCAGGTGATCGTGGTGACCCATTCGACGCGACTGGCCGCGGCCCTCGACGAGGCGCCCGAATGCCGCCACCTGGTGCTGCGGAAGAGACTGGGCGAGACACGATGGTCGACGGGACCGTGCCCGGCCCTGGCTGCGTACCCGGAAGACGGCGCGGACGACGAGGCGGATGACCCGGGTGATGCGGATGACGATCCGGACGACCCGGGTGATGCGGACGACGCAGACGGCGACAGCCACGACTGGCCCGCTGCCGATCGCCCCTCCTGGCTGTGGCCGCAGCGCAGATAGAGCTCCGGGCCCCAACGGCCTCAGCCCGGGATCCAGGTCCGAACCCGTCCGCCGCTTCACCGCATCGGGCATCATTCCCCCGTGCTCGACATCGCCCTCACCACCGTCCCGTTCTTCGGCCTCGTGCTGTGCGGCTGGCTCGCCGCGCGCACCCGGCGCTTGCCGCCGCAGTCGGTTGCGCCGCTCAACGGTTTCGTCCTGTGGTTCGCGCTGCCGGCGATGCTGTTCCGGTTCGTCGCCGGAGCCCCGATCGAGACTCTTCTCGACCCGCGCGTGGCCCTCGGTTACATGGCCTGCGGGCTGCTGGTCTATGCGGCGGCGGCCATGGCCTTGCGCACTCGTCTGCGCAGCGACTGGGTCGACACCGGATATGGCGCCCTCGCTGCCGCCTGGTCCAACTGGGGCTACATGGGCTTCGGCCTGATGCCCGCGCTGTTCGGGGAAGAGGCGCTGGCGATCATGATCGCGGCCGGCATCATGGACCTGCTCGTCCTGATGCCGTCCGCGCTCCTCACGGGATCGCGGGGCCAATCGGCGCAGGGCATGACCGCGCTGATCGAGGGCCTCAAGGGCGTCGGCCGCAATCCGCTGTTCCTCGCGATCGCCGGCGGCCTCGCGGTCTCGCTGCTGCACATTCCGATCCCGAAGCCGGTCGACGAATTCCTGCGCCTGCTCGGTTCGTCGGCCGGCCCGGTGGCGCTGTTCGCGATCGGCGTGTTCGTCTATCGGCCGGTACCGATCCGTGCCGACCTCGGCAGTTGGCTGCTGATTGTGGCCAAGCTGGTCCTGCATCCGCTGCTGATGTGGTTCATCGCCTCCGCACTGCTCGGACTGCCTCGGACCACCGCAGCGGTGATGACGGTCGTCGCCGCGCTGCCGGCGGCCGGCACCGCGTTTCTCTTCGTCGAGCGCAATGGCGGCAACGTCGATCGGGTGGCGAGCGCAATCCTGCTGTCGACGGCGCTGTCCTTCGTGACGATCACGGTGTTGACCGGCTGGTTGCGCTCCCTCGGGGGTTGAGGCCGTGCCGGTCGGCCGCACCAGGTCGGCTCGTGACCTGATCGCAGAACAGGGCAACAGGACTGGCCGCAACGGCGCAGACAAGAGGCGCGCCTGCTTTATTCGGTTGTCTGCGCCGTCGCAGGCCGCTACACTGACCGCGCTCCGGGGTGCACGCGTGGCGTGCTGAGATGGTCTTACCGAACCCGCGAACTTGAACCGGTTCGTACCGGCGTAAGAAGAGCTGTCGGTCCTTCGCAGCGGCAATCGATACCGCCGGACCGGCCCTCGGGGCACCCCGCCACAGCGAAGGAGACCGCCCCGATGAATGCCCCCGAGCAACTTTCCGCGCGCCTTGCCGCCGCGCAGGAACCCTTCCCGGCATCGCGCCGGGGCTGGATCACCGGCTCGCGGCCGGACCTGCGCGTCCCGATCCGCGACGTGTCGCTCGACAGCGGCGAGCTCGTCTCGTTGTACGACACGTCCGGTCCATACACCGACCCGGAAACGACCGTCGATGTCCGGCGCGGGCTGGCACCGCTGCGTGACCGCTGGATCGCCGAACGCGCCGACACCGAGCACCATGCGGCCCGCGGTCCACGGCCGATCGACGACGGTGTCCGGAACGGACGCGAATCGGCCCGTACCGATGCCTTGCGCGACGCGGCCGCCGGCCTGCAGCGCAACCCCCGCCGCGCAACGGCCGGACGTAACGTCACGCAGATGCACTATGCCCGCCGCGGCATCGTGACTCCCGAGATGGAGTTCGTCGCGCTGCGCGAGAACGGTCGGCGCGAATGGATGCGCGACTACCTGGCCGACCCCGAGCGCGAACAGCGCCGTTCCGGCAATCCGTTGGGCGCACAGCTTCCCCGGACGGTCACGCCCGAATTCGTCCGCGACGAGATCGCGCGCGGCCGGGCGATCCTCCCGGCCAATATCAATCATCCGGAAAGCGAACCGATGATCATCGGTCGCAACTTCGGCGTGAAGGTCAACGCCAACATCGGCAATTCGGCGGTGACCTCGGGGATCGAGGAAGAGGTCGAGAAACTGGTCTGGGCGACGCGCTGGGGTGCCGACACGGTGATGGACCTGTCGACCGGCCGCCATATTCACACCACGCGCGACTGGATCCTGCGCAACTCGCCGGTGCCGATCGGCACGGTGCCGATCTACCAGGCACTCGAGAAGGTCGGCGGCGTCGCCGAGGACCTGACCTGGGAGGTGTTCCGCGACACGTTGATCGAGCAGGCCGAACAGGGC
Organism: Burkholderiaceae bacterium; assembly: GCA_040510055.1. Lineage (GTDB taxonomy): Bacteria > Pseudomonadota > Gammaproteobacteria > Burkholderiales > Burkholderiaceae_E > Lautropia. Next base: position 3,001 of record JBEVJQ010000285.1, read on the forward strand.
GTCGACTACTTCACGATCCACGCCGGACTGCGGCTGCGGTACGTCCCGCTGACCGCCATGCGGTTGACCGGGATCGTGTCGCGCGGCGGTTCGATCATGGCCAAGTGGTGCATCGCCCACCATCGCGAGAGTTTCCTGTACGCGCGGTTCGACGAGATCTGCGAGATCATGAAGGCCTACGACGTGAGCTTTTCGCTCGGCGACGGCCTGCGGCCGGGCTGCACGGCCGACGCCAACGACGAGGCTCAGTTCGCCGAGTTGCGCACGTTGGGCGAGTTGACACGCATCGCCTGGTCGCACGACGTGCAGACGATGGTCGAAGGGCCAGGCCACGTGCCGATGCACATGATCCAGGCCAACATGGACGAGCAACTTCGGCACTGCCACGAGGCGCCGTTCTATACCCTCGGTCCGCTGACGATCGACATCGCCCCCGGCCATGACCACATCGCCAGCGCCATCGGCGCGGCGATGATCGGCTGGATGGGCACGGCGATGCTGTGCTACGTGACGCCGAAGGAGCACCTCGGGCTGCCGGACCGCGACGACGTCAAGCAGGGAATCATCGCCTACAAGATCGCGGCTCACGCGGCCGACCTGGCCAAGGGTCACCCTGGAGCGCGGGCCCGTGACGATGCCCTGTCGACGGCGCGATTCGAGTTCCGCTGGAGCGACCAGTTCAACTTGTCACTCGACCCCGAGACCGCGCGCGAGTTCCACGACGAGACGCTGCCGAAAGACGCGTCGAAGGTCGCGCACTTCTGCTCGATGTGCGGTCCCCGGTTCTGTTCGATGAAGATATCGCGGGAAGTGCGCGATTTCGCGGCGCGCCGCGGCCTCGACGATCATGACGCGCTCGCGCACGGAATGGAGCAGAAGTCGGCCGAGTTTCGCGCCGGCGGTGGCGCGCTCTACGTTCCGATCAAGCCGGCTGCCGATCGCCCGCCGTCTGGAAGCGCCTGATCCGCGGCCTGGAACCCGGCGCGGCGCCAGGTGATGACCAGCGTGTCGCGCCACGCCGGTTGTTCCAGTGGCTGGATCGGCGTCGTCTCGTGGATCATGCGGGCATCGTCGAGCAGCAGCGCGCTCCACGGCCGATCGATGACGAAGCGGATGCCGCGCGGTCCGTCGGCCTCGAAGACGCGGGTCTCGCCGCCCTTGACGGCGTGCCTGGCGACGACTATGACGGCGACATAGTCGACCCCGTCGCGGTGGGCCCCTTCGGGCGTCGGCCGTCCGAGCCCGTCGCTGGCATCGATCCGGAACGGATGGGCCTCGATATACCAGCGCGCGATCGGCTCTCGTCCGATCGTTGCGGTCGCCGCGGCCAGCGCGGCGAACAATCGGCCGAGCGAGCGCAGCAGCCGATCCCATCGCGGGTCGGCGACCAGCGCCGGCTCGAGCGGCTCGAACCAGCGCTCGATCCCGCCGTGCAGCGCGTTGTACGCGGTCGACTGCCAGTGTGGCCGATGGCCGGCGAGCACGAGTCGGTCGTCATCGGGCCTGGCGCCGATCTCGTGGACGAAGCTGCCGTGGCGGCGGCGCCGGTAGCGGCCGCCATCGCGGAGGTATTCGTCGGGACCGAGCCGATCCCAGTACGAACCCCAGTCATCGAGAACGGTACCCGGCACGCCCGTCACCGCGGCCAACGCCGCCGGCGAGAGCAGGGCGAAGCCCTGGCTGCGGATGGCCGCGGCCGGTTCGACGTCGGCCAGCGTCCACGCGACGTCGGTGGCGGCATCAGGCGGACGAGTCCTCATCGCGACCTCAATCGAGTACCTTGCCTCGCGGCACCTTGCCGCGCAGCGCCTTGACGCGGCCGCGGCTGGTCTTGTCATCGGTCCGCGCCGCGCGCGCCGCCCGCGACGGCCGGGTCGCGATCCGCGGCAGGGGAACGTGGGCAGCGGCCGCGACCACCGCCCGCAGCCGCTCCATCGCCTCCTCGCGATTGCGTTCCTGGGTGCGGAAGCGCTGGGCCTTGATGACGAGCACGCCATCGCCGGTGATCCGCTGATCGCCGCTCGCGAGCAGCCGCGCCTTGACCCGCGGCGGCAGACTCGAACGAACGATATCGAAGCGCAGGTGGACGGCGCTGGCGACCTTGTTGACGTTCTGTCCGCCCGCGCCCTGGGCGCGGACCGCCGTCCACTCGACCTCGCCCGGATCGATCGCCAGCGTCATTCCGGCGGAAAGCCGACCTTCTGCGGCCACAGGTTGCTGAATACCGTGATCTCGCGGCGGCCGTAGAGGCCGGCGCGCGTGAACGGTTCGTCGGCGAGCCAGCGTTCGGCCGCCGCGCGCGACGCGAAGTCGATGACCAGCACGCTGCCGATCATCGTCTGGCCGTCGTCGGCCAGCAGCGGCCCGGCGAAGGCCATCTGGTCGGCCATCGTCGCCAGGTAGGCGCGATGGTCGGGGCGCAGCCGTTGGCGCAGGTCTCCGGCATCGGAGCGATCGACGAGATGAAAGTGGAACAGCATCCGAGTCTCCGGCGGCAACGTCAGATCGTACGCAAGCGTATCAGGTCCACCAGATGGCCAGCGCCCTTGTGCATCACCAGGTGGGCGCGCTCGCGTGTCGGAAGGATGTTCTCGCTCAGGTTGATCAGGTTGATCTCGCGCCAGATCCGCGATGCCGTCTTGCGCGCTTCCGACTCCGACAGGTCCTTGTAGTGGTGAAAGTAGGAATCGGGCCGTCGGAACGTCGTGCGCTGCAGTGACTGGAAGCGCTCGATGTACCACTCGTGGACATCGATCTCCTCGGCATCGACGAAGATCGAGAAATCGAAAAAATCGCTGACGACGACGATGGGCGCCGGGATCCGTCCGGGTTCGGCGGTTCCGAGCTGCAGCACGTTCAGGCCTTCGAAAATCAGCACATCGGGTTGCTCGATGCGTGCGACCTGGCCCGGTACGATGTCGTAGGCCTGGTGCGAATAGACCGGCGCATCGACCACGGCCTCGCCGGCCTTCAGCGCGGCAAGGAACTGGATCATCCGCTTGCGGTCGTAACTCTCGGGAAAGCCCTTGCGCCGCATCAGGCCGCGTTCCTCGAGCACCCGGTTCGGGTGCAGGAAGCCGTCGGTGGTGACCAGCGACACCTTGGGGTGATCGGGCCAGCGCGACAGCAGCGCGCGCAGCACGCGGGCGAACGTGCTCTTACCCACGGCCACGGAGCCGGCGATCGCGATCACGTAGGGCCTGCGACCGACGAGGCGCCCGAGGAACTCGTCCTTGACCCCGGCCAGTTGCCGCGCCGAGCGGAAGTGCAGGTTCAGCAGCCGCGACAGCGGCAGGTAGATCTCCTCGACCTCGGTCAGCGAGACCTGCTCGTTGACGCCGCGGAGTTGGCGCAGGTCTTCCTCGGACAGGGTCAGCGGCGTGTTCGACCGCAGCCGTGCCCAGTCGCTGCGGCTGAATGCCTCGTAAGCGGCGTACTCGTCGAGAGGGGTTTCAGCCACGGCCGGGCTCGGATCACGCACGGCGCCATGGTGCCAGAACGGCGGGCGACGCGGGCTGCCGCCCCTTGCCCCGGCCTTGCCCTGGGCCAGGCTCCGACCTTGCCCCTGGCATTTGCCATAATGGCCGACGGGTCGCCTGGTCCGGTACGGATCGCCCGTGGCGAGCAGACGAACGGCCGATACTTCCCGGCGGCCGGTCACCTCCCCTTCTTCCTGCAGGTCGTCGATACGGCCTGTGACAGCCTTGCATACCCGAGCGACATCGGCCGGCCCGAGTGGCGGCGGCCCCATCGGTGACGTTACCGGCGGCGGCCCCATCGACGACGTCACCGGCGGCGGCCCGGACCGCGTCTTCGGTCGCGTCACCGGCCGCGGCCCGGACCGCGCACGCGGTGACCTCACCGGGCGCGGCGTCGACCGCGCCCGCCGCCGGTCGGGCTTCGTCCTCGCGCTCTGCTGCGCGGTGATCTGGGGTGCCCAATTTCCCGTGGCCAAGGACGCCTATGCCGTCATCGATGTCTTCCACGTCAACGTCGTCCGCTACGGGATCGCGCTGCTCCTGCTGCTGGTGTTGTTGGTCTGGCGTGAGGGCATCGTCGCATTGCGCTACGACGGACGCGGGCGCAGCGCGATCACGGTCGGCGTCGCCGGTCTGTGCTGTTCGCCGCTGCTGGTCTACAGCGGATTGACGCTGGCACGGCCCGAGATCGTCGCGGTCATCATCGCCACGCAACCGGCGATGACGGCGCTCGCGCTGTGGATCACCCGCGGCCAGCGGCCGGCCGCGTTCACGCTGGGGGCGATCGTCGTGGCTTTCACCGGCGTGGTCACCATCATCACCGGCTGGCGCCCCACCTTCCTCGCCAGCGGCCGCGAACTGACCGGCGGCCTGATGGTGATCGCCGGCTGCTGCAGCTGGGTCTACTACACCCTGCATCTCGATCGTTTCGCCGGGTGGAGCACGCTGCGGCTGTCGACCCTGACGACGCTGCCCGGGACGCTGGCGCTGCTGCTCGCGCTCGTCGTGGCGCGGTTGGCCGGCTGGTCGAGCACACCGGATGCGTCCGGCTGGCGGGCGGCGGCACCGGCATTGCTGTTCCTCGGCATCGTCTGCGTCTTCGTCGCGATGCTGATGTGGACCCGCGCGGTTCGCGACATCGGTTCGCTGAACGGCATGCTGTTGCTGAACCTGATTCCGGTGACGACATTCGCCATCGGTTTCATCCGTGGCCACGGATTGCAGCCGGTGGAAGCGATCGGTGCGGCGCTGGTGCTCGTGGCGCTGATCGCCAACAACGTCTACCTGCGAATCCGGGCGCGGACTCTCGCGCGCCGCCCGCTGCCTACAATAACGCGATGAAGTTCCGTCCGGGTCGGGTCCCGCCGCTTCCCACTGCCGTACCGACGACCGTTGCTTCGCCGTGCATCTCCGTCTGTCGGATCGACCCAGCCACCGGTTTCTGTGAAGGCTGCCTGCGCACCCTCGAAGAGATCGCCGGTTGGGGAACGTTGCCCGACGAAGGCAAGCGCAGCATTCTTGCCGCGCTCGAAATCCGACGCGCGAGTTCGACGCAGCGGACGTCCTGAAAAGACGCCGCTTCAGTGCAGCCACAACAGCGGTTGACCGTTCATCGCCGACCGAAGGGAGGGCATGGTCCGTCGGCTAGACTGCCCTGAACCGAGGCGACCACATGCTCGACTTCTCCACTTCGGATCTCGGCTGGCTGGCGATCGGCGTCCAGTTGCTTGCCGGCGCCATCTTCGTCACGGCCCCGCTGTTCCTGCTGATTCTCAAGCGCCGCCGCCCCGATCTGCCCGAGCCGCGCGTGCTGTGGCTGACATCGGGCTTCGTCTGCCTCGTCGGCGCCGGTCATCTCATCGATGCCTTCCAGCAGTTGGCAACGGAGGGCAGCTCGTTCGCCGACGGCTTGCGCGTACTGACGATCGTGACATCGTGCGCCGCGCTCGCCTTCATCGTCCCGGCGACGCGACGGCTGCTGTCACTGCCGTCGCGCCGGCTGCTGCACGAGACCAACCGCAAGCTGGTGACACAGATCGAACGCGCCGAGCGGGCGACTCAGACGGTCTCATTGAGCGAGGCCCGGTACCGGCTTCTGGTCGAGACGGCAGGCGAAGGGATCGTGATCCTCGATCGCTTCGGTCGGCTGACGTTCGCCAATGCGCGGCTCGCCGAACTGCTATCGGTGCCGGTCGACGACCTGACCGGAAAGTCGATCATCGATCTCGCGCCGCCCGCCGAAAAGGCGGCGATGATCGACGCGATTGCCCGCCACCGCCGCGGCCTGGCCGAGCGCCGGACGGCGCGGCTGGTCCGCTCCGATGGCACCACCGTTCCGGTGAAGCTGACATCGAGCCCGATCGTCGATCGTCACGAGATCACCGGCGTGCTGTGCGTGGTCACCGATCTCTCCGAGCAGGTTGCGGTCCGCGAACAGCTCGAGCAGTTGACGGCCGATCTCGAGGATCGGGTCCAGCAGCGCACCGACTCCTACCGCCAGGTCGCCGACCGCCTGAGCCAGACACTCGAGTTGTCGCGGCACCAGTCGCGCACCTACGGAATGCTGCAGGCGATGGGCGAGATGCTGCAGGCGTGCACGTCGCCGCTCGAAGGGGCCCGGGTGGCGAGCCAGTTCGCCCAGACGCTGTTCGACGCCGATGCCGGCACCATCTTCGTGGTCGAGGATAGCGACGATCCGCGCCGACCCGTCTACCGTGCCCTCTATCAGTGGGGGCCACCGTCGGAATGCGACGACCACATGCATGCCGAGGACTGCTGGGCATTGCGCAAGGCCAAGCCCTACCCGCTGTCCGACGAGGAAGAGGGCCTGCGCTGCCAGCACCTGCGACTGAACCCGACGCGTCATGGACTGTGCCTGCCGTTGAATGCCCAGGGCCGGGTACTCGGCCTGATCAACCTCCGCGGTGTCAGCCGGCTGCTTCCCGATTCCACCGAGCACGGCGATCATCAGCTCAAGCTCGCTCAGATGTTCGCTTCGAAGACCGCCCAGTTCCTCGCCAACCTGACGCTGCGCCAGCGGCTGGAAGAGCAGTCGCTGCGCGATCCGCTGACCGGCCTGTTCAATCGCCGCTATTTCAGCGAACAGCTCAACATCGAGTTCCAGCGCGCACTGCGCGCCAAGACTCCGCTGGCCGCGCTGATGATCGATGTGGACCATTTCAAGCGGATCAACGACCGCTTCGGCCACGAGACCGGCGACCGGGTGCTGAAGGCGATCGCCGAGGTGCTGCAGCAGAACGCACGCGCCGGCGACATCGTCTGCCGCTGGGGAGGCGAGGAGTTCGTCATCCTGATGCCGGGCAGCAATGGCCAGGCGGCTCGGCGGCGCGCCGACGAGATCCGCAACCGGATCAAGGATCAGATCGACGTCATCGGCGGAGCGCGGGTCAGCGTCTCGATCGGCGTAGCCGCCTATCCGGAGCACGCCTGTGATCCGGACGGCCTGATCGAGGTCAGCGACCGGGCGCTCTACGCCGCCAAGGGCGCCGGACGCAACCGCGTGACGGTGGCAGTCGCCGGCGTCTGAGCCGATGGGCCTGCTGCCCGCCTCGCTCGTTTTCATCGAACGCGACTGGTTGTCTTCGAACCATCTGGTCGCGCGCGAGCCCGGAGCCGACAAAGCCGGCGTCGTCGTCGATACCGGATACTCGACCCGCAGCGCGCTGACGGTGGCGCTGATCGATCGCGCGCTGGGCGGCGCCCGGCTCGAGCGGATCGTCAACACCCACACGCACTCCGATCACATCGGCGGCAACGCGGCGCTCGCCGCTCGCCACGGCTGCCACATCCTGATCCCGGCGGGCGCCCGACAGACGGTCGACGACTGGGACGAGGACTGCCTGCTCCTCGCCCCCCTCGGCCAGGTCTGCGAGCGCTTCGACGTCGGGGGGACCTTCGCGGCCGGCGACCGGATCGAGATCGGCGGCCTCGACTGGCAGGCGATCGGGTCGCCCGGCCACGACGACGATTCGCTGGTGCTGTTCGAGCCGCGTCATCGGCTGCTGCTATCGGCCGACGCGCTCTGGGAAAACGGCTTCGGCATACTGTTTCCCGATTTCTTCGACGAGCCGGCGTTCGAGCACCAGGCCGAAACGCTCGCACGGATCGCGGCGCTCGATATCGCGCTGGTCCTGCCCGGGCACGGGCCAATGTTCAGCGACGTGGCCGGCGCGCTCGACCGGGCCCGCCGACGGCTCGGCTATTTCCGGGCGCAGCCGCAGCGGCACGCGCGTTCGACGCTGAAGGTCGTGCTGTCGTTCCTGCTGCTCGATCGCCGGACGTTGGCGCTCGGTGAGCTCGAGAAAGAGTTCGCGCGGCTGGCACTGGTCGATCGGATCAACGCGCGATATTTCGGCGCGGCACCGGCGCGGCTGGCGACGGCAATCCGCGACGAACTGATCGGGGCCGGTGCCGCGCGGATCGACGGCGACGCGCTCGTGCCGGTGGTGTAGCCACTACGCCGCCCGGTTCGCGCGCTCAGGCAGGTCAGGTCGCCGGGATTCGATTCGCGTTCGATTCGCGAGCGCGATCAGTCCGGGCGCAGCGCCCCTCGCCCCTCTACGCAGCGCCCCTCACTCCTCCAGTATCGATCGCAGCATCCAGGCCGTCTTCTCGTGGATGTCCAGGCGCTGCGTCAGCAGGTCGGCCGTCGGCTGATCATCGGCCTGCTCGGCCAGGGGGAACACGCCGCGGGCGGTGCGCGCCACCGCCTCGTGCCCGTCGCAGAGGATCCGGACCATCTCGAGCGCCTTCGGCGGCGAAGCCGGTGCGTCGGGGACCGAGGTCAGGGCACCGTACTGCGCATAGGAACCGGGCGCCGAGTGGCCCAGGGCGCGTATCCGCTCGGCAATCGGATCGACCGCATTCCAGAGTTCGGTGTACTGGCCCATGAACATCGCGTGCAACGTGTTGAACATCGGACCGGTCACGTTCCAATGGAAGTTATGGGTCGTCAGGTACAGGGTGTAGGTGTCCGCCAGCACCCTGGACAGCCCCGCGGCGATCGCCGCCCGATCGTTGTCGCCGATTCCGATGTCCAGTTTCCGGGCCGGCTGCTCCGCTGCCGTCCGGGCCGAGTCCTTGCGCTTCCCGTCCTTGCCCATTTCCTTCCCTCTCCTTCCTGAATGCCGAAACCGTCTCAATACTTGAACGACCCCCAGTCGTAACGGGGCCGGTCGGGCTCGACGCGCGGCAGTGGCTCGGCCGGTACCAGTTCGCGCTGGCAGCGGCGAGCCAGTTCCCGGTAAAGCGCCGTCCCGCGCTGCTTCTCGGCGAGCATCGCATCATCGACCTCGCGGATCAGCCTGGCGGGGATCCCGGCGACCAGGGAGCGCGGCGCGATCTTCTGGCCGATCCGCACGAACGCCATCGCCGCAACGATCGACTCGTCACCGACGTCGGCATTGTCCATGACGACGGCGTTCATCCCGACCAGCACGTCGCGTCCGATCGTGCAGGCATGGATCACCGCACCATGGCCGATGTGACTGGACTCGCGCATCTCGCAGTCCAGCGTCCAGTGCGAATGGACGACGCAGTTGTCCTGGAGGTTGGCCCCGCGGCCGAGGACGATGCGACCGAAGTCGCCGCGCAGGGTCGCGTGTGGGCCGA
>JBEVJQ010000286.1:0-5763 GCA_040510055.1 Burkholderiaceae bacterium
AACGTCCACACGCTGGTGACCTCGGCGCCGCGTTTGGCCACGCTGGCCGAGGTGCTGCCGACCTGTGCCGATCTGCGGCACGTCGTCCTCGCCGGGGCCGCTGGCGCCGAGTCGTCGCTGCTCGGCGCCGCCAAGGGGTCGGTCGGGCAGGTGGCGGAGACAGCGCGCACACCGGTGACGAGCCTTGCCGCCAGCGTTCAACTGCACGAGTTCGACGAGTTCCGGCTGCGCCCTGCCGGGCGGCCGCTGCATCGGGTGATCGACACCGACATGACGGCGATCCTCTACACCTCGGGCAGCACCGGCCTGCCCAAGGGGGTCGTGCTGTCGCACCGGAACATGGTGGCCGGCGCCTGCAGCGTTGCCTCATACCTCGAGAACCGCCCCGACGACCGGATCCTGGCCGCATTGCCGCTGTCGTTCGACGCCGGGCTGTCGCAGTTGACGACCGCCTTCGTCGTCGGCGCCACCGTGGTCCTGCACGACTACCTGCTCGCGATCGACGCCGTTCGAGCGCTCGAGCGCGAACGGATCACCGGGCTCGCGGGCGTGCCGCCGCTGTGGATGCAGCTGGCGGCACTCGACTGGCAGCCAACGATCGACGATCACCTGCGCTACTTCACCAATACCGGCGGCAAGATGCCGGCCGCGACCCTGGCCCAGTTGCGCCGCAAGGTGCCGCGCGCCCGGCCGTACCTCATGTACGGGCTGACCGAAGCGTTCCGATCGACCTACCTGCCGCCCGAGGAGATCGATCGGCGGCCCGATTCGATGGGCAAGGCGATTCCAAACGTCGAGATTCTCGTGGTCCGCGATGACGGGACGCCGGCCGCACCCGGCGAACCCGGCGAGCTGGTCCATCGCGGGGCGCTGGTATCGCTGGGCTACTGGAACGATCCACAGAAGACCCGCGAGCGCTTTCGGCCGTTGCCAGGCCAACGCCCCGAGCTGCCGCTGCAGGAGATCGCGGTCTGGTCGGGCGACACCGTGCGCCGCGACGAGGACGGCTTTCTCTATTTCATCGGCCGGCGTGACGACATGATCAAGTGCTCGGGCTATCGCGTGAGCCCGACCGAGGTCGAAGAGGCGGTGTTCCGGACTGGCCTGGTCCGTGAAGCGGCCGCGATCGGTGTCCCGCATCCGACTCTGGGCCAGGCGATCGTGGTCGTGGCGCTACCTTCGAGCGGCGGCGGCGATACCCGGACGCTGCTGGCGGCCTGCCGCGACGAACTGCCCGGTTACATGGTGCCGACGACGATCGAATGGGTCGAGACGGCGCTGCCGCGCAACGCCAACGGCAAGATCGATCGCAAGGCGCTGGTCGCAGCCCGCAGCCGGCCGTCCGAGGCCGAGGTCACGCGATGAACGATCCTCGTGAGATCGCCCATCTCACCGGTGCCGTCGGGCCGGTGGGAGCGGCGGAAAGCGCCGAAGCCGCCGACAGTGCCGAGCTCACGTTTCCGCGTCATGCACCGCTCGCTGGCTTTGGCTCGGCCCACGGCGAACTGCTGGTCGGGGGCGTACCGCTGCATCGGCTTACGGCCATCGTCGGGCGCACGCCGTATTACGCCTACAGCCGCGCGGCGCTGTCGGCTCGGGTCGCGCAGTTGCGGGCGCGACTGCCAGCGGGCATCGGGCTGCACTATGCGATGAAGGCCAATCCGATGCCGGCCGTGGTCCACCACATGGCCTGCCTGGTCGACGGCATCGATGTCGCCTCGGCCGCCGAGATGCGCGTCGCCCTCGATGCCGGTGCCGGGGGCGAGCGAATCTCGTTCGCCGGTCCGGGCAAGTCGGCGGCCGAGATCGCCCAGGCGGTCGCTGCCGGGGTGGCCGTGATCGTCGAGTCGGAACAGCAGTACGAGATCGCGATCAGGATCTCCGAGACGATGGGCCTGACACCCAGGCTGGCGATCCGGATCAACCCGTCGTTCGAGCTGCGCTCCTCGGGGATGCGGATGGGCGGGGGTGCCAAGCCGTTCGGCATCGACGAGGAACGCGTACCGTCCCTGATCAGGCAGATGCAGGCCGATGGCATCTCGCCGGTGGGACTGCATCTGTACGCCGGCTCGCAAAGTCTCAATGCCGAGGCAATCATCGAGGCGCAGCAACAGGCCACCGACCTCGCCATCCGGCTCGCCTGCGACTTGCGCCATCCGCTCGAGTGGCTGAATCTTGGCGGTGGGTTCGGCGTACCGTACTTCTCCGGTGACCGTGCGCTCGACGTCGATCCGATCGGGCTTGCACTCGAGCCGCTGGTCGCCCGCGTGGGCGCCGAACTGCACGCGCCGGTGGTGCTCGAGCTGGGCCGCTACCTCGTGGCCGAAGCCGGGATCTACGTCTGCCGCGTCATCGATCGCAAGCTGTCGCATGGCCAGCTGTTCGTCATCACCGACGGCGGACTCCATCACAACCTCGCGGCGAGCGGCAACTTCGGGCAGGTGCTGCGCAAGAACTACCCACTGGCGATCGGCAACCGGATCGGCGAGACGCCGCTGCAGGTGCAATCGGTGGTCGGACCGCTGTGCACGCCGCTCGACCTGCTGGGCGATCGGATCGAACTACCGGCATCCCAGATCGGCGATCTCGTCGTCGTCTTCCTGGCCGGTGCATACGGCCCGTCGGCGAGCCCGACGGCGTTCCTCTCACATCCTCCACCGGCCGAAGCCCTTGTCTAATTCGCCCAGCGTCGCGTCACGACCGGTAATCCCGCAATTCGCGGGGCGGTTCGCCAACGATCTCGCGCCGTGGCGCCTGGTCGCGCCCGGTGCCTTCGAGGCCGAGTCCGATGGACTGAAGGTCGCGGGATTCGGCAACCTGCGCTTTGCCGACCCGATGTTCGAGCGGATCCGCCGCGAGGCCGGACGGGGCAAGGCGCTGCTTGCTGCCTGGGAGCGCGACGGCGAGGGCTGCGTCGATACGCTGCGCGGCGACTTCGCGATCGCCTGCCGCGACACCCGGCGCGCGCTCGGGCTGATTGCCGTCGACCGCTTCGGTACCCATTCGCTGTTCTGGGGCGAGCACGAGGGCCGGTTCGCCTTCGCTTCGCGACCGGCCGATGTGTCAGCGTTGCTGGGGCGCTCCGCCGAGCTCGACCCGATCGCGCTCCATGCCTATCTCTACTTCCACGTCGTGCCGGCGCCGATGTCGATCTGTACCGGTGTCCGGCGGCTCGATGGCGGCGAGCTTGTCGTCGTCACGGCGGGCCGGTCCGCGATGTCACGGCGCTACTGGTCGCCGGTCTTCGAGCGCGGCTCCGACTTCGAGTTCGCGCGCGAGCGCTCGCGGTTCTTTTCGGCGTTGCGTACCGGGGTCGCCGAAGGCATCGAAGGCATCGACCCATCGCGGATCGGCTGCTTCCTGTCGGGCGGCACCGACAGCTCGACGATCGCCGGGATCGCCGGCGAACTGCTCGGGCACAAGTCGCGGACCTTTTCGATCGTGTTCGACGAACCGAAGTACGACGAGCGCAGCTATTCGCGGCTGGCCGCCAGTCACTTCGGCACCGAGCACGTCGAGCACATGCTCACGGCCCGCGAGGCCGAATTGACGCTCAGCGTCATCAGCCGCGGCTACGAGCAACCGTTCGGCAATGCCTCGGCGGTGCCGGCGTATGCCTGCGCAGCCGTTGCCCGCGAGCACGGGATCGAGCGGATGGTGGCCGGCGACGGCGGCGACGAGCTCTACGGCGGCAACTCCCGCTACGCCACGGCCTGGCTGCTGTCTCTGTACGAATACCTGCCGGCCGCCGCGCGCGCACGGGTGATCGAGCCAGCGCTGGCCGGCCGACCCGAGGGCCTGGGCATCTGGCCGGTGCGCAAGGCCCGGGGCTATGTCGACCAGGCCCGGCTGCCGATGCCCGACCGGCTCCATGCCCGCTACAACCTGCTGAATCGTTTCGGTCCGGGCAACGTGCTGTCCGACGAGGTGCTGGCGCTGCAACGGGGATTCGCGCCGGTTGCGCTCGAGCGCGAGGTCTGGGCGCGCTGTGCCGATGCCGGTGCCGTGAACCGGCTGCTGGCGTTCGACTTCAAGTTCACGCTGGGCGACAACGACCTGCCGAAAGTCACGCGGATGTGCCATGCCGCCGGTGTCGAGGTCGCGTTTCCGATGTTGAGCGACGCCGTGGTCGGGCACTCGCTGGGGCTGCCGGCGTGGCAGAAGCTGCGCGGCACCACGCTTCGCTATTTCTTCCGGCGCAGCCTTCGCGGCTACCTGCCGGACCGGATCATCGACAAACCCAAGCATGGCTTCGGGATGCCGTTCGGCGAGTGGGTCCTTCGCGACCGGCGGCTGGCCGCCGTGGCCGACGATGCGCTCGCGAGCCTCGCCAATCGCGGGTTGGTACGGGCCTCGTTCTGCGCCGATCTGGTCTCGCGGATGTCGCAGGGCCACGCTGGTTACTTCGGCACGATGGTCTGGGTGCTGATGATGCTCGAGCTGTGGTTGCGCGAGTCGGTGTTCGCCGACCTCAACTGGAAGCGTGCGTGAGCAACCCGCACCTGTGCTCTTTCCCATGCTCGATCGCTTTGTCCAGGCTCAGATCGAGCGCGTTGCGACCCGGGGCCACTCTGCTTTCGACCGCAGCCGGCCCGTTGCCGACTGGGCCGGGTGCCTGGCTGTCCGGACCGAACCCCTCGCTGCTCCGGCCGACCGCGCTCTTCTGCGGACCGTTGCGGGCGTTGACGGCGCTCGCCTCGCCCGGCGGGCCGAATGGGCGACTGGCGGTCTTCACCTTCCACCGCGTGCCGGCCGCTCCCGATCCGCTGTTCCCATACGAACCCGACCGGTCGACTTTCGCCAGCATCCTCGACTGGATCGGCGAGCAGTTCCGCGTCCTTGCGCCCTACGAGGGATGCCGTCGGCTCTATGCCGGGCGGCTGCCGCCGCGGGCCGCGATGCTGACCTTCGACGACGGCTATCGCGACAATTTCGAGGTCGCGATGCCGTTGCTGAGGGCGCGCGGCCTGAGCGCCGCGTTCTTCATCGCCACCGGATATAGCGGCGGCCGGCCGATGTTCAACGATCGCATCGTCCATGCGATCGGTGGCTGCCGCCGCTCGAGCCTGAAGCTGCCGTGGCCGGGCGGCGAGGTGGTCACGCTCGACGGCATCGAGGCGCGGCGGCGAGCGATCGACCGGATCATCGCTGCCGTCAAGTATCTCCCGAGCGAAGCGCGTGAGCGCCAGGTCGACCGGTTGGTCGAGGCGACCGAAGCCGATGCGCCACCCGACCTGATGATGACCCGCGAGCAGATCGCCGCGCTCGCGGCGCAGGGGATGGAGATCGGTGGCCATACGCGCTGGCATCCGATCCTGCAGAGCCTGCCGGCCGAACAGGCCGAGGGCGAGATCGAGCAGGGCCGTGCCGACCTGGCCGAGATCACCGGTCGCGCGCCGCGCTTGTTTGCCTATCCGAACGGCAAGAGCCCCCGCGACTATGGCCCCATCCATCGGGCGTTCGTTGCCCGCGCGGGATTCGAGTTTGCGTTCACCACCGAAGGCGGGGCAGCGAGCGCCGCCACCGATCCGTTCCGGATTCCGCGCCACACGCCATGGAGTCGGTACCGGCCGCGGTTCGGTTGGCAGGCCTATCGCAATCTTGTGTCATGACGGCGAACGGCCAGTCGCTGACAATGGGCATCGGGGGTCCCAGCCGATGAAGCGTCGTCTGCCCAGTCTGCTATCGCGACGGCGCGAGCGTCGCGAGTTGCTCGTCGAACCGCGGGTCGCCATTGTGGCCGCCGTCGTGATGGGCGTCATG
>JBEVJQ010000287.1:0-3012 GCA_040510055.1 Burkholderiaceae bacterium
GAACTGCCGCTGAGGCAACCTGCCGCTGAGGCAACCTGCCGCTGAGGCAACCTGCCGCTGAGGCAACCTGCCGCTGACGCAACTGCCGCTGAGGCAACCTGCCGCTGAGGAAACCTGCCGCTGAAGCAACCTGCCGCGCGGACGCCCGTCGGCCGGCAGCGGCCGTCGGCGCGGTCGACCCCTTCGAACGTGCCGGTCATCGTTGCAGGAACGGCCCGGCTCGGCAATGCTCGGGTCTGGCGGCGCCGGGACCGACCCGCGCGCCCTCTTTGACACCCTTTTCGTTTCGCCGATCGTGACCGACACCCACGCCCAGGCCATCGTGTTCTTCTGCCACGGCTCATCGGACCCCGCCTGGCGGGCGCCGTTCGACCTGCTGGTCGAGCGCTACCGCAAGCGCCATCCGGGCCGTCGGATCCATCTCGCCTTCCTCGAGCGGATGGCGCCGGCACTGCCCGACGTCATCGACGAGCTGGCGACCGAGCTCCGCGACGACATCCGGATCGTTCCGCTGTTCCTCGCCCCAGGCGGTCACACCGAGCGCGACCTGCCGGCCATCCTGCGCGAAGCGCACGACCGCTGGCCCGAGCTGCGCTTCACCGTCGAGCCGACGCTCGCCGAGCGCGACCGGTTCCACGACGCCGTCCTCGAATGGGTCGACGACGGCTCGGCGGCCACGACGATCGGCGGCGACGAGTACCTGCACCAGCGCTGATCGTCTCGGGTTCGTGGATGCGCGCCGGTCGTCGCGCGTGCGATCATCGTCGTCCCCTCGAACCACCGGACCGACGATCATGGCCGACTTCGTCATCGCGCCAGCGGCGCTCGAGCGCTGGATCAATGACCTGTTCACCGCGGCCGGCTCGTCGGCACGCGAGGCCGCGCTCGTCGGCGATCACCTCGTCCAGGCGAACCTGACGGGCCACGATTCGCACGGCGTCGGGATGGTCCCGAAGTACATCGAATCGTGGGCAGCCGGCGCGCTGCAGCTCAACCAGGAGGTCGAGATCGTCGTCGACAACGGCGCACTGATCACGGTCGACGGACGTTGGGGACTGGGGCAGTCGGTGACCCACCAGGCAATGGAGCGGGCGATCGAGCGGGCCAGTCGCCACGGGGTCTGCGTGATGGGCCTGCGCAATTCGCATCACCTCGGCCGCGTCGGCCATTGGGCCGAACAGGCGATGGCTGCCGGCTTCGCCTCGATCCATTTCACCAACGTCGCCAGCAACTGGGTGGTGGCGCCCCACCTGGGCGCCGAGGCTCGATTCGTCACCAATCCGTTCACGGTCGGGCTGGTGCGGCGCGGCCGACCGTCGCTGCTGCTCGACTTCGCCACCAGCGCGATCGCCCACGGCAAGGCGCGCGTCGCCTACAACAAGGGCGTCCAGGTACCGCCGAACTCGCTGATCGACCACGAGGGTCGGCCGACGTCCGATCCGGCGACGCTGTTCGAGTCACCCGCGGGCGCCCTGCTGACCTTCGCCGGTCACAAGGGCTATGCGCTGGCGATGGTCTGCGAACTGCTCGGCGGAGCACTGACTGGCGGCGACACCTGCCGACCTGGCCTGCCGAATGTGCCGCCGGCGGTCTGGAACAACATGCTCGCCATCGTCTTCGATCCGGCACGGATCGGCTCGCTCGACGCCTTCGAGAAGGAAGCGGCGGCATTCGAGGACTGGGTCAAGTCCGCTCGCCTCGCTCCCGGTGCCGACAAGATCCGGATGCCGGGCGAGCCCGAGGCCGAGGCACGGGTGGCGCGGGCCAGCGGGATCACCATCGATGCGCAGACGGTCGCGCAATGCGATGCGGCCGCGGCGACCGTCGCCTCGAGATCGGGCCGCGAGGTGGCGACGCTGTCTTCGGCGGCCGAAAGGGCCGGCGCTTCGGCCGGTCGGTCGCGTGGTCGCAGCTCGTGACTGCGCAACCGGCCGCGTCCCTGGTCGATTCCCGCGTCTTTCGTTACCCGATCGAGGTCAAGTTCGGCGACTGTGACCCGGCGGGGATCGTCTTCTATCCGAACTTCTATCGCTGGTTCGACGAAGCCGTCCACGCCGCGGCGCGTGCCTGCGGCTGGGGGTGGGAGCGGACATCGCGCGAACTGGGCTGGCTCGGGCTGCCGCTGGCCGAAGCCGGCGCGACGTTCCGCCGACCGGTATCGCCCGGCGACCGGCTCGTCCTCGAGAGCCGGGTGACGGCGGTCGAGGAACGCAGGATCGTCTTCGGCCATCGAATCGAACGCGACGAGACCCTGGTCTGCGAGGGATTCGAGAAGCGTTTTGTCGGAATTCTTTCCACCGACGAACCGCCGCGGGTCAAGGCGATCGAAATCCCAACAGAGCTGGTCCTGGCGCTGACCCGCACCATTCCGGGGCGGTAGAAGCAAGAAAGCGGCCAACTGCCGCTGTTGGAGGGGCGCCGCGCGACGCGACCGATAGTGTCCGGAAACGAAGAGCAGGTTGCCGGTACGCTACAGTAAGGGTGCTGGGGCAGTGGATTCTGTGGTGGTCAGGATGCGGACTGGAGTCTGGATCGAGTGGGTGGCATTCCATCGTCGCGTTGGCTGGCCCCGAGGGTCGCTTCGCCGGAGCTGAGGCCGCTCGCGCCCCCCGGCGAGCGGTTCGCGCCGCTGCAACCGGGGTCGGTGGCGCGCTCCACGTCGCTCCAGCTCCCGCTCCCGTTGGCCGACACTTTGGCATCGCCTGGGCTGCCGTCGGTCGCCGGGTTCTCCGGCATGCCTGCGCCGGTCGGTGCGCTTCAAGACGCCACGGCCCTTCCCGCTGGCGCGGTAGTTCGCGGTGCTCTGGAGCTCTCCGATGCCGCGGCACTCCCCGCTGACGGAGCGCCGGTATCGGTCGAACCCGCAAAGCCCGCGCCGCACCCGGCCGGTGACTCGACCCTGGTCGAGCGGGTGTTCCTCGCCGCCGATTCCCTCGGCGAGCGCCTGGCACGAACGATGCCGGCCGAGCGCAACGGCGGCCAGTACGGTGCGCTGTTGCTGATCGATTCGGG